>NZ_JBWGIF010000007.1:0-269607 GCF_056312565.1 Pseudomonas sp. JE3303 | reverse complement strand
CACGCCGAGCTGATCGACAAGATCTACGACGCCACCGCCCCGACCGGCAATGCTGCCGTGACCATGGTGGTGCGCGAAGCCATCGGCGTGGTCGGCCTGGTGCTGCCCTGGAACTTCCCGCTGCTGATGCTGGCCTGGAAGATCGCCCCATCGCTGGCCGCCGGTTGCTCGATCGTGGTCAAGCCGGCCAAGGAAACCACCCTGAGCGCGCTGCGCGTGGCCGAGCTGGCACACCAGGCTGGCGTCCCGGCGGGCGTGTTCAACCTGGTGCCTGGTGGTGGCCGTGAAGTGGGCGAGGCCATCGGCCGCCACATGGGCATCCCGATGGTCAGCTTCACCGGTTCGACCGACACCGGCCGGTTGTTCCTCAAGTACTCGTCCGAGTCCAACCTCAAGCGAATCGTCCTTGAACTGGGTGGCAAGAACCCGGCCGTGGTCATGAACGACTGTGAAGACCTGGACGAAGTCGCCCAGTTCGTCACTGCCGGTGCCTTCTGGAACATGGGCGAGAACTGCTCCGCGTCCTCGCGCCTGATCGTGCACAAGGACGTCAAGGACGACCTGTTGGGCCTGATCGCCAAGCACTTGAAGGACTGGAAACTGGGCGACCCGCTGGATCCGGACAACCGCCTGGGCGCGATGGTCAGCAAGTCGCACTTCGAGAAAGTGCGCGAGTACCTGGAATATGCCGCCGAGCAGAAGCTCGACGTGGTCCAGGGCGGGCAAACCGAACAGGGCGTGTTCGTGCAACCGACCATCGTCGACAACGTGGCGCGCGACAGCCGCCTGTTCGTTGAGGAGATCTTTGGCCCGGTGCTGAGCGTGACCAGCTTCTCGACCATCGACGAGGCCATTGAACTGGCCAACGACACCATCTACGGCCTGGCGGCCTCGGCCTACACCGGCAGCCTGCGCAATGCGCTGCGCCTGTCGCGTGAAATCCGCGCGGGTGTGGTCACGGTGAACTGTTTTGGCGAAGGCGACGCCTCGACGCCCTTTGGAGGCTACAAAGAGTCCGGATTTGGCGGTCGCGACAAGTCCATCTGGGCGCATGATCAATATACGGAGCTGAAGACCATCTGGATCAATGCCTCGTGATTGAAGCGGTGCTGTTCTGACGGAGTTCGGCACCCCGGCCACCGCCTCATGCAGGCGGTGGCCAACCTGATTCAACCTCTGTTGCAAGGCGGATAAGCAGCTCGGCTCGTCAGAGTCAGACAACGCTGCGGCGCTTGAGGCACCCGGATCACCGGGGCCATACATCTCCCCAAACAAACAAACCCGTGCACAGGTCCGCTGGGGAGTGGATGCGTGCGCATACCTTGTAGATCCAACTGCCCATGATCGCTTCAGATGTAAACGCTATCGTCCACGGGACGAGTCCTCGCCACGCCCTCGTGGTGGCCCATATCGCTGCGGTGCTGTTCGGTCTGACCGGCATCCTCGGCGCCCTTATCCATGCCGATGCGACCATCATTACCTATGGCCGCGCCGCCTTCGCCGTACTCGCCCTCGGCCTGGTCGCCCAGCTCCAGCGCCGCGCCCTGTTCAAGGGGCTCGACGTGCGCAAGCTGGTCGTGATGGTGATTACCGGTGCCTTGCTGGCCACCCACTGGGTGACCTTCTTCATTGCCATCAAGGTAGGCGGGGTCGCGGTAGCTACCTTGGGTTTCGCGAGCTTCCCGGCCTTCATCGCGTTGCTTGACCTTGCCGTGTTCCGCGAGCGCATTGGCGCCAGTGAAGCCATGCTGCTGTTGCTGGTGAGCATCGGGCTGGTGCTGGTGGTGCCCTCGTTCGACCTGCTCGACCAGGGCACCGTCGGCCTGCTCTGGGGCCTGGCCTCGGGCCTGTCGTTCGCCTTGCTGGCCATCGCCAACCGCCGTGCCGTGCGGGGCATGGATGCCTTGCAGGTGGCCTTCTGGCAGAACGTCACCGTCGCCGTGCTGGTCGCGCCGTTTGCCCTCAGCCACTTCGAGGCGCCCGGCCTGCAGGTGTCGGACTGGGTGTACCTGGGACTGCTGGGTGTGTTCTGCACCGGGCTGTCGCAGTTCCTGTTCGTCAAGAGCCTGGAAGGCCTGGAAGCGCGCAGCGCCGGGATGATCATCGCGCTCGAACCGGTGTATGCGATCGCCTGTGCCTGGTGGTTGTTCGGCGAAGAGCCTTCGGTGCGCATGGTCGTCGGGGCAGGCGTGATCATCCTGGCGACCGTGTTGTCGGCTTGGGGCAAGGTCAGCAAGACCAGCGAACGGGTAGCCTGACCAGGGCCGAGTGCGATGATGGCGAGTGGATATCCTGCTGATCGCGATTATGCTTCAAGAGACCTCGCCGCACGGCGGGGCCGTCAGTCTGTGTTCCATGCTTTCGTGCGATCCGTAGTCCGATGACCGCAGTCCGATGACAGCAGTCCGATGACATCAGCCCCAGGGCCAGGGTGCGGCAGAAAGAGGTAGTGGGGTACTCCGGCCTACAAGAAAAGACGGAGAAGACAATGGCGGCAATCGACAGTACAACCACGGGCCACGCGCCCAAACGAGGGATAACCAAGGAGGAGCGCAAGGTCATCTTTGCCTCGTCCTTGGGCACCGTGTTCGAGTGGTACGACTTCTACCTGTACGGCTCACTCGCCGCCATCATCGCGAAGCACTTCTTCGCCGGGGTCAACGAGACCACTTCCTTCATCTTCGCCCTGCTGGCGTTCGCCGCTGGCTTTGCCGTGCGCCCCTTCGGGGCGATCGTGTTCGGGCGCCTGGGCGACATGATCGGACGCAAGTACACCTTCCTCATCACCATCGTGATCATGGGTATCTCCACCGCCGTGGTGGGCCTGCTGCCCAGCTACGCCACCATTGGCGTGGCGGCGCCGATCATCCTGATCACCCTGCGCCTGCTGCAGGGCCTGGCATTGGGCGGCGAGTACGGCGGGGCGGCGACCTACGTAGCCGAGCACGCGCCGCCCGGCAGGCGCGGCTTCTTCACTTCGTGGATCCAGACCACCGCGACCCTGGGGCTGTTCCTCTCCTTGCTGGTGATCCTTGCCTGCCGCACGATCCTCGGCACCGAAGCCTTCGAGGCCTGGGGCTGGCGCATCCCGTTCCTGCTGTCGATCCTCTTGCTGATCGTCTCGGTGTACATCCGGCTGCAGCTCAGCGAGTCGCCGGTGTTCCAGAAGATGAAGGCGGAAGGGAAAGCGTCCAAGGCGCCGCTGACCGAATCCTTCGCCCGCTGGGACAACCTCAAGGTGGTGATCATGTCGCTGCTCGGCGGCACCGCCGGCCAGGCCGTGGTCTGGTACACCGGGCAGTTCTACGCGCTGTTCTTCCTGCTGCAGACCCTCAAGATCGACCCACAGACCGCCAACCTGCTGATTGCAGGCTCGCTGCTCATCGGCACGCCGTTCTTCATCCTGTTCGGCAGCCTGTCGGACCGTATCGGCCGCAAGGGCATCATCATGGCCGGCTGTATCCTCGCGGCGCTGACGTACTTCCCGATCTTCAAGGCGCTGACCGAGTACGGCAACCCGGACGTGTTCGCCGCCCAGGCGCAGAATCCGGTGAAGGTGGTCGCCGACCCCGACCAGTGCTCGTTCCAGTTCGACCCGGTGGGCAAGGCCAAATTCACCAGCTCCTGCGACTTGGCCAAGACCGTGCTCGCCAAGCGCGCCATTCCCTACGAGAACGTGAAAGCCGAGCCCGGCACCGTCGCTCAGGTCCGCATCGGCGACAAGGTGATTACCAGCTTTGACGGCACTGCCATGCCCGCGGCCGACTTCAAGACTCGCAACGATGCCTTTGTCGCCACCCTGGGTTCCGCCCTCAAGGACGCCGGCTACCCCGAGAAGGCCGACCCGGCCAAGACCAACTACCCGATGGTTCTGCTGCTCTTGACCGTCCTGGTGATCTACGTCACCATGGTCTACGGCCCCATCGCCGCCTGGCTGGTCGAACTGTTCCCCACCCGCATCCGCTACACCTCCATGTCGCTGCCGTATCACATCGGCAACGGCTGGTTTGGTGGATTCCTGCCAACGGTGGCATTCGCCATGGTCGCGGCGACCGGGGATATCTACTACGGGCTGTGGTACCCGATCGTGATTGCGGTGATGACGGCGATCCTCGGGACGTTCTTCCTGCCGGAGACCAAGGACCGGAATATCACGGATGACTGAGGCGTGGTCGCCCTCTCCTGTTTCTTGGGGGAGGGCGATACTCGCTGTGCTTGTTCACGGCCTCGCGAGGTCATGAACCTGATAAGGGCGAGTCCACCGGCTAACTCGGGACAACGGCCTCGGTGATCAGGGTATCCCTGGTTTGGCTTTTTTCTCAAGCCACTGCATCCAGAATCCCCTCTCGCGGGTAGTACAGGTAGCAGCCAAGACGCTGCCAAGCCGATTACCCTTTGGAGAGAGTTGCATGAACGCCAAACGAGTCCTCTGCATTGCCGCCACCTGCCTGGCGGTTGCCGTTCCCGCAGCATATGCCCAGTCCAGCGTGCCCGAGAGCATCAAGGTGCCTGACGGCCACAAGGTCGCGCTCGAGACCGTGGGCGTGGGTGAGATCACCTACGAGTGCCGTGACAAGGCCGGACGGCATCTAGCGCTCAACTACGTGCGCAACAGCGCAAGGGAGGTGCCGGTGGGCGAGCCCGATGAAATCGTGGACCTCGAACAGGAAAGCCCATTCGAGTTCAGCGCACGTTCCGATCGGGTGTTCCTGTGTCTTGAACAACTGGAACCGGCGCGGCGCAACTGCATCGTCCACGCCTACGTTGATGGTTAGGCCTACGCCAATCTAGCCGACCAGGGCCTCGACCAGCGTCTTGGTCAATGCACCGAGTCGCTCATTTTCGCTCCGCGCGAGCAATATGAAGCTGGCTTTGGGCAGCTCCGGCAATCTGTCCTGATGCAACGCAGCGACCCGCCCATCAACCAGCGAGGACGCATTCAGGCAGCCGACCCCAAGCCCGGCACCAACCGCAGCCTGCAACCCGGCCACTCCCGACGCCACATGTGTTACCACATGCTCGACCCCTTGCGCTCGCAGCCGGTCAATCGCCAACCGATGCAACGAGCAACCCTCTGGCAACAGCACAAGCGGCAGTGGCCGCCGCTCGGCAATCTTCCGTGATTCTGGCGCCGCCACCCAGTGCATCGCCTCGGTTCTCAGCAGATGCGCGTCCCCTGCATGCTCCGTGCGCAGAATGATTGCAAGCTCCAGTTCCCTGCGCCGATGCGCAGCCTCAAGCTCGTCGCTTTTCCCGATGAGGGTGCGCAGGCGCACGCGTGGATAGTGCTGGCCCAACCGGGCCAATATCACTGTGAGGTCGGCAGGACGGAAGTAGTCTGTAATGCCAAGCCGCACTTCACCTTCGAGTGGCACGTCGTGCAGGTCGCGCCAGGCAGTATCGGACAGCGCGAGGATCTGCCGGGCATGCATCAGCAGGCGGTCGCCTGCGGGAGTGGGGCGTACC
Organism: Pseudomonas sp. JE3303; assembly: GCF_056312565.1. Taxonomy (NCBI): domain Bacteria; kingdom Pseudomonadati; phylum Pseudomonadota; class Gammaproteobacteria; order Pseudomonadales; family Pseudomonadaceae; genus Pseudomonas; species Pseudomonas sp. JE3303. The sequence continues at coordinate 264,141 of NZ_JBWGIF010000007.1, read as the reverse complement.
CCGGCCTTGCTACGCACCAGCAGCACCTGCCCGGCGCGTTCTTCTAGCTTGCGAAGCTGCTCGCTCAGCGATGACTGCGAGAGATTGCGGACGGGCACTGCAGCCGAGAGGCTCCCGGCGTCGACAGCCGCGACCAGTGTGCGCAATTGTTCCAGGTCGAACCCACGCATGGCCATCCATCCGTTATCACGATGCCTGTAATCGTATCTTCCGGCTTTTCCGATTGATAGCAGGTTCCGATAATCGATCTATCCATCCGTCATCCAGGAGTACCTGAACATGCCACACATCGTCATCCAGCTTTCCGGCCCGCGCGATACCAGGATGAGTCGGCAAGTGGTCGCTACGGTCAATCAGCTGACGGAACGTGTATTGGGCAAGCTGCCTGCGGTCATGGCCACTACTGTCCAATACATCCCTGACGAAGACTGGTTCATTGGTGGACGGCCGCTGGCAGAGTTGGGCGGTAGCGCATTCCACCTGGATATCAGCATCACCGATGAAACCAACACCAAGGCGGAAAAGGCGCGGTTCATCAAGGAGGTCTTCAGTGCCCTGGCCGCGCTCAGGCCAGGGCTGCATGAGACTTCATACGTGCACCTGATCGACGCCCGCGCCGCCGCGTACGGTTATGGCGGGCGTACCCAGGAGTGGCGCCATCAGCAGGCTGGGGTCTGAGGCCTCAGGAGCGGGCGCCAAGCAGGTTCCAGTCATGCGGGAAACGCACCCGTACCGGCAGGGAGTCGACCCGCCACTGGTCTGCCAGCGGCTCGTCGAAGCGGGCCAGCACCATCAGGCCGCGGGACGGACTGCTGAAGGGCTTGCGCAGGTCGCCTGGCAATGGGTTGGCGCTTTCGGCGGGATTGATCACCGTTGCGCCGATGGAGCTGCCGTCGGGCAGGCGCACGTCCAGGCGCGAGCCGATGGCGGAGTGGGCGACGTCCTTGGGGTCCAGGTAGACCCACAGTTGCGCGGGGCCGGTACGTTCAAGGCGCAGCAGCAGGGTGCCGGGCCCGACGTTTTCGCCAGGCGCGGTGACGACTTCGGCCACACGTCCACCTTCCGGTGCAACGCTGTTGAGGTGGCTGAGCTGCCCGTCGAGCCAGCGCACTTCCAGCTGCTGCTGGCGCTGATAGCGATCGTCTTCACTGGCCGCGGCACCGCCAGCGACGCTGCGCTCGAAGGCCAGGCGTTCCGACTCTCGGCTGTCCAGTGCGTTTTGCGCCTCCAGCAGCTCGCCACGGGTCGCAGCGCCCTGGGCTACCAGCTTGCCGACATCCCGGACCCGCTGCCCGGCGCGCTGCACCAGTTGCTGCAGCACCTGGCGGTTACGCTCGACCACCGTGGCCGGTGCCGCGCCCGCAGGCGCCAGGTTACCTTGCAGCAAGGCCAGGCGCAGGCGCAGCTGTGGGTTGTCCAGATCTACCAGCGGGGCGCCAGGCGTCACATGGTCGCCGACCTGCACGTGCAGGGCGGACACCTGGCCGGGTTGCATGGCGCGCACCTCCAGGGTCGGCAGGCGTACCAGGGCAGGCGCTTCGACGCGGACCATGTCCAGGCCATAGCGCGCGGCCAGCCACAAGGCAGGCAGCAGGATGAGAAACAGGATCAGGTACCAGCGCAGGCGGAAGGCCAAGCGTTTGCCTGGCGCGTAGAGCACCTGCATGCCGCTGTCCTGGGTAGGGTTCTGTTCTTTGGGGCTGCGAAAACGTATCTTCATCGGGTTCTCGGGTAATCGGTCCAGGATTGCCAGTCAATACCGCCCAGGCCGCCGGGCAGCAGGGCGTCACGCCAGTCGGTGTGCTGCTGGCGCAGTTGCGCCGCGTTGGTGCCATGCCAGCTGAGGTCTTGCGGTTGGTCGCTCTCGACGCTCTGCGCAAGGCGCAGGTGCAGCCCTGGCCACTGTTTGGCGATCGCCAGTGCCTTGTCGCCGCTGCGCTGGGGGTTGCGGGTGTAGATCATCAGGCTGATGTCGTTCACCCCGATCTTTTCAAGCCCGCAGGGCACGCACGGGTCGCGCTGCGCCTCCTCGGCAAACCAGCGCGGGTGGCTCGACAACTGCAGAGGCCACGGGCTGGCGGCCTTGGCCTGGCGCACGGTTTCGAGCCAATCGCGCAGGCGAAGGCCAGGCACCGGCCAGCCGAGCTGCTCGACCTCGAGGTCCAGGTGCAGTCCATCGAAGGGCAGGGCGCGCAACTGCTCGATCGTTGCCATCAGCCCGTGACGCTGGCTGGGCTTTATCCAGTTGGGGTCGCCCAGCAGCAGGTTGACCTGCAGCGCCTGGCGATGAGCCTCCTGCAATAAAGTGCGCAACGCCGGGATGAGCTGGGTATCGGCCAACTGCACGCCGGTCAGGCCGAGGTTGATCCGGCCCATGCCCGCCTGGCGCAGGGCCGCGAGTTCGCCGGACTGCCGGCGCTGATCCAGCAAGGCGGTGCTGTCCCAGATATACACGCCCTGGGTCCAGGCCGTGCGGGTCGGCTCGCTGTCACGGGTCGCCTGGCTTGATGCGTTCTGCCAGTTCAGCCGGCCGCTGCCCAGCAGCGCGTCGAAGGCCTCGCTGTCATCACCGAACAAGCGCAGGGCGGCGTCCTGCAGCCAGGCTCCGTGCCATGCGGAGATCTGTCCGAAGCCTGCGGTGTAGCCGTCGACCTCCGCCTGCAACAGGCGCAGGCTGGCTTCGCCGGCATCGAGCTCGCCACGCTGTCGGCGTTCGCTGAGCAATTGCTGCAAGGCGTCGCGGCGCTCGCTCAGGCGCTGGTATTCGTTGACGCCCCGGCGCTGCTGCTCGATCACCTTGCCCAGCTCGCGCAGCAGGGCGCTTTGCTCTTGCTCGCGGGCCCGCACTGCCGCCTGGTAGCGCGCCTCGCCTTCGCGGTTGCGCGCCGAGCCATAGTCGAGCAGGTCCACCGGGGCCGCCAGGGTAATGCCGACGCTCAGGCCATGGCCGTCTTCCGGCGCGCCGCTGCGCTGCTCGAGGGTCTGCGCGACGCTGACGTAGGACTCGATGGCGCTGTACCACGGCTGCTCACGGCGGCTTTCGGCCGCGGCCAACTGCGCGTCACGGCCGGCGATGCGCGGATTGTAGTCCAGCTGCGTGCGCCAAGCGGCCAGCGGCTGCGGATGGCTGGCCAGCGGTGCAGCCTGCGGTGTGTCATCCGCACCTACGCTGACACCCAGGCTTTGCAGGCTGGCGCGGACATCCGCCAGCACGTCGTCCTGCAATTCGCAGCGGCGAGTAACGGTGGCCCATTCATTGCTCATCAGCTGAGCGTCCGAGGGCAGAATCCACTTGGCCTGCAGGCGCTCCCGGACCTGTGCTTCAGCGCGCTGGGCGGCTTGCCCGACGCCCCGGCACAAGCGCTGCTCTTCGTACGCCCGCCACCAGTCGGCATAGGCACTGCGCACCGCCAGGCGCTGCTGGGCCCGGCGAAAGCCTTGCTCGATGGTTGCCAGGCGCACGTCCCGGTCGCTGTCGCTGACCGCGTCGAGACGCCTGCGCAGGCTGCCCAGCAACGGGTAGCGCACTCCGACCGCGAAGCTGCGGCCGTAGTAGTCATTGCGCAGGTCTTCGGTGACCAGCTCGTGGTAGCGGCCGACATTGGCGTTGCCGAACATCTCCCAGCCGGCTTCGGATTGTCGTTGATCCCGCGCGGCATAGCGCGCTTGCAGCTCGGCGTTGGCTGCGCTCACCCCATGGCCGTCGCCGGCCTGGGACAGCGCCTGCTCCAGCGACAGTGGGGCAGCGCATGCCAGCCAGGGCGCGCAGCACAGCGCGGGCAGCAGTGTCCGTAATAGTTGTTTTGCACTCATGCAGCTAGGCAGCCTTAGAACCGATTGGCTCGTTTTAATACCCACCAGGGCGCCATGCTCGACTCTTCATGGCCGCGGCGCAGGGTTTCGTTGAGGGTGGCGACGACGCTCCAACAGCGCAGGGCGTACATCGCGAAGGGATAGAACGGCAGGATCCACGCCAGGCGCAGGTCTTGCCGAGGCCGCTCGCTGACCATCAGCACCAGCCCGAGGTAGAGCAGGGTGCTCAGCGCCAGGTACAGGGCATAGATCAGCAGCGAATAGAACACGAACGCGGTAAACGGCAGCACGATCGCCGCCACCAGGCTGTAGCCCACGATGATGAACGGCAGCACCAGCTGGAAGAACAGACCGCCCACCAGCAGCATCAGGAAATTCGGCCAGCCGACCAGGCGCGGGTTGAAGGTATGCCGGTGCTTGCGCAGGTAGACGAAGAACAGGTCACCGTCCCAGCGCAGGCGCTGATCGAGAAACCCGCGCAGACTCGAAGGCGCATCGGTGTGGCCGATGGCGCGGGGCTCGAACGGAATGCGCAGGCCATAACGGCGGAAGTAGCTCTTGATCCGCAAGGTCAGGTCCAGGTCTTCGGCAGTGTGCGTGTCCCAACCGCCGATCTGCTCCAGGAAACTGCGACGAAACGCGCCGAAGGCACCGGACACGTTGTTCACCAGGTTCCATTCGGCCAGCCCGATCTTGCTCATGTGGATCGACAGCAGGTATTCCAGCGCCTGGATCCGCGCCACCCACGACTGGCGCGCATTGCGCACCCGCAGGCTGCCCGCTACGGCCGGCACCTTGGGGTCGCGGAAGTGCCGCACCATGCGTACCACCATGTCGTTGTCGAACGAGGTATCGCCATCGACATTGATCAGGATTTCGCCGGTGCTGAACGACAGTCCTGTGTTCAGCGACGAGACCCGGCCACCACGCTGCCACTTGGCGATCGGCCGCAGCAGCCGGTTGGCGGGCAGTTGCTGGCGCGCCTTGAAGCGGCGCACCACTTCAGTGGTCTCACGGTTGGCGCTGGCGCCGTCGACGATCGGGATGATCTCGATTACGCCAGGATAGGTCTGCTCGGCCAGGCTGCGCAGTGTCAGCTCGACGTCCTTGCCCTCGCTGTAGCAGGTGATGATCACCGAAACCCGAGGTCGCCACGGACTGTTCACCGGGATCGTGCTGCGCCTGCGCACGAACCAGCGCAGGGTGCCGAGCAGCACCAGCAGGTTGAGCGGCACCTCCAGCAGCAAGAAGTACGGGAACACCATCAGAAACAGCTGCCAGTGGCCGTTGGGGCCGGCTATCTCCGCCAGCCACGCCTGCCAGTGCTCGAGCAGTGCGTTCATCCAAGTTCCCCGGCCAGGCGTGCCATCAGCAGCTCGGCGGTTTCCTTCTCGAGCAGGCCGGCCGGCGCCACGACGCCTGCGGTATGCAGCCGGATGTCCTGCAAGTCCTGCCCGACGAACAGCTCGCCGATCTGGTTCAACCGCTGGGTGACCCGCGCCATGCCCGCATCATCGGTGTACATCAGCAAGACCCAGAGCTGGTCTTCGCTGGTGCGGGTGCAGCGATCGGTATCGCGGATCGCCACCTGAATGCGCTCGATCAGCGCGTCGAGCAGCGCATGGCCCCGTTGCGGGCCTAGCCGAGCCAGGGTCACGCCCAGGTTGGCGAAGCGCATGCCGAGCAAGGCGAAGCTTGGCGCCTGGTGCCGCTCGATCAGTTCCAGCTGCCAGTCCAGCAGGGTCTTGAAGGTATTGGCGCCAACCATGGCCAGGCCGCCGAAGTAGTGATCGGTGTTGCGCTCCAGGCCTTGGCGGGCGTTGAGCAGGCCGGTTTCGGAGAGCTGGTAGTCGCGCATCTCGCGCACCTGCAGCTCCTCGGGCTGATGGTGCTCGCCACAATCCAGGCAGCGGGCCTCGACGTCGGCGTCAACGAAGAAGGCCTGGCAGCTGTTGCAGTTGTAGTTCTCGAGCGGACGGTCGTAATCGGTGCCGATATGGCGCAGGCGCGTCAGGCAGTTGGGGCAGACCAGCACGCCGTCCTTGAGAAACTCCGTCTGCCGGCCGATGTGCCCGCAGGTGAAGCAGTGCAGCGAGGCCTGGCGCTGGATGTCCAGCGAGGTACATTCCACGCACACATCGACGTAGTTCAGGTGGCCGCTGCCACAGCGGCGGCACAAGCGGATGCGGTCGACCAGTGCCGTGCTGTCGAGCAGGTTGCGTTGCACCAGGTTGCGCACCAGCGCCTGGCCATTGGCGGTCTCGCCGCCCAGGCAGTCCAGCAGCGGGTAGCTGTACAACTGCGCGCTGCCCGCATCGCGCAGGACCCTCAACCGTCCCGGCGTGCGCAGCCACAGGTAGGCCAGCAACTGAGCCTCGAGACCTTCGGGCGGCCGGCCGTTGTTGAACACCGCCAGGCGTTCGCGCCACCTGTGGCAATGCGCTTGCAACTGGGTATACGCGCCCGGCGCCGGGCCATCGCCGAGTGCCGAGACCAGGACATCGTCGCCGCCCTCGCAGAAGATCGGCACAAGCCGGAATTCGGGAGCCGCCCGCAACTGACGGAGCATCTGGCGGTTGTCTTCCAGGGAGGCCCGCAGGAACACGGCATCGAAGGGTGCGGCGCGCAGCAGAGTGGTGAGGTCGGTGAAGCAGATCGCTTGAGGGTAGAGCGACGTTTGGCCAGGGCCTACTTCAGCGACGCGAAGGAGAGCGTCGGTCATGGCAATTCCGTATCAAAGTTCGGAGGCTCGGACCGGGGAGAGGACGGGTAAGTTCTACAAAAGTGTTACAGCTTTAGGAATATGTATAACCATCGCGACCGATTGTGTCGCTGCGGGTAATGGATTCATTTGGTTTCCTGATCAATGTCGAAGAAAAACAAACTTCCCAAATCAGCATGCAGCACCGATGCTGGCCGACACGATCGCTATCCATCCTCAGGGAGAACACCGCATGAAAGACGTCGTTGTCGTCGCCGCGACCCGTACCGCCATTGGCAGTTTCCAGGGCGCACTGGCCGGCATGCCCGCTGTTGAGCTGGGGGCGGCCGTGATCAAGCGCCTGCTGGATCAGACGGGCATCGCACCTGGCGAGGTGGACGAGGTGATCCTTGGCCAGGTCCTGACGGCGGGTGCCGGCCAGAACCCGGCGCGGCAAGCCGCCATCAAGGCGGGCCTGCCTTACGCCGTCTCCGCGCTCACCTTGAACAAGGTCTGCGGCTCCGGCCTGAAGGCGGTGCACCTGGGCGTCCAGGCGATCCGCTGCGGCGACGCCGAAGTGATCGTTGCCGGCGGGCAGGAAAACATGAGCCTGGCGCCCTATGTCATGCCTGCTGCGCGCACCGGGTTGCGCATGGGACATGGCCAGTTGGTCGACACGATGATCAGCGATGGCCTGTGGGATGCCTTCAATGACTACCATATGGGTATCACGGCCGAGAACCTGGCTGCTCAGTACGACATCAGCCGCCAGGCGCAGGATGCTTTCGCCAGCGAGTCCCAGCGCAAGGCCTTGGCTGCGATCGAGTCCGGACGCTTCAAGGACGAGATCACCCCGATCAGCATTCCCCAGCGCAAGGGCGAACCGATGGTCTTCGACACCGACGAGCAGCCGCGCGCCGGGACCAGCGTCGAATCGCTGGGCAAGCTGCGGGCGGCATTCAGCAAAGAGGGCAGTGTGACTGCCGGTAATGCCTCGACGCTGAACGACGGTGCGGCTGCTGTGCTGCTGATGAGTGCCGACAAGGCCAAGGCCCTGGGCTTGCCTGTACTGGGCACGATCAAGGCCTACGCCAGCGCGGGTGTGGACCCGGCGGTGATGGGTATCGGTCCGGTGGCCGCTACGCGCCGGTGCCTGGACAAGGCGGGCTGGGAATTCGATGAGCTTGATCTGGTCGAGGCAAACGAAGCCTTCGCGGCCCAGGCGCTTGCCGTGGGACAGGAACTGGGCTGGGACAGCGGGCGGGTGAACGTCAATGGCGGCGCAATCGCCCTGGGGCATCCGATTGGCGCATCGGGATGTCGCGTGCTGGTGACGTTATTGCACGAGATGACCAGGCGCGATGCACGCAAGGGCCTGGCAACCCTTTGCATCGGTGGCGGCCAAGGCGTGGCACTGGCTATCGAACGCTGATGGAAGGCTGCCAGTCGAGTGCTATGCACAGGAGACGATCGGTACAAACCTAGCCGCCGCCTGCACCGCCGTTCATGTCGCTAGGACCATTGCTGCCGGTCTCGCCAGAAGTGCCGGTGCCGTTCATGGTCTTGCCGGGCGAGCGGTCGGTGCCGTCGCCGCCTGTGGCGCTGGTATCATTGCCGCCCTTGCCGCCTCGGCTTTCGCCACCGCCCTTGCCAGGACTGGCGCGGGTGTCGGAGCCACTGCCATCGCCAGCGTTGGCGCCTTCCTCAGGGGCGTTGGCGTTACCCGGCACCTGGCCGGCCTCCGGTGAATTGCTATGACCGGTGCCATCCATGTCGGTATCGGCCATGGCGAAGGGTGCGGCGAGCCCCAGGCACAGCGCCAAGGCTACAGAGGTTCGGATCCTGCTGTTCATGAGTGGTCTCCTGCTGGATCACGGTTAACTCCCAGGGGCGTAGTGCAGGCTCGCCCCTGGGAGCAGTTCAGCATGCCTGGACGATCAGCTACCGCCACCGCTGCCGCCGCTACCACCTGCACCGCCGCCTGCGCCGCCGCTACCTGCACCGCCGCTGCCACCTGAACCGTCCATGCCGCCGCTGTTGCCCGTACCCGCGCCGCCGGTACCCGAGCCCGTGCCGGTACCTGCGCCGGTGCCGGTACCAGCACCTTCGCCGCTATTGCCCGCCGCGGGCCCAGTCCCCGGTCCGCTGCCAGTGCCGGTCCCACTAGGGCCGCTGTTGGAGCCGTTCATGGTTCCGGTGGAGGTGCTGCTGCCGTTCTGGGTCTCGTTGGCCGCTCCGGGCCCGGTAGGATCACCGGCCGCAAAGGTCAGCGGCGCTGCCGCGCCCAGGCACAAGGCAAAGGCAAGATGCAGAGGTCTGATCTTCTTCATGGTGAATCTCCTTGGTGAGATGAGTCATGCATTGGGCTGCGCCATCGGGCGTCGGGTGCCCTGTGTGCGACAGGCGGTCATATCGACGGCGCGGCGGGCCGCTGGCGCCTGCAACTGAACCCGTGCCTGCCCGGTCCGTCAAACCTCACGACTGTCCATAAACAGACCAGGCGAGGGTGCCATGAAAATAGGCTGTCTAGGATGGGGGTCATTGCTCTGGAAACCGGGGCCGCTGCGCCTTGCGGGGCCTTGGCGGGAGGATGGCCCCAAGCTTGCCATCGAGTTCTGCAGGGTGGGCGATGGTGGAGAGCTGGCCACGGCCATCTGCGTCAATGCATCGCCGGTGCCAGTGTTCTGGGCACCGCTTGAAGTGGATGACCTGGGATCGGCCTGTGCAATGCTGAAGGAGCGGGAGCAGATTCCAGACCACCGCAGTGACGGCATCGGCTCGCTGATCGTCAGCCCCGACGCCACGGGGGCGCTGTGCGAGTGGGCGTTGGCCAGCGGACTGGACGCGCTGGTCTGGACTGCCTTGCCACCACGCTTCGACGATATTGAAAACCGCGTGCCGAGCGAGCGTGATGTGCTGGGCTATCTGGGCAGCCTGCAGGGTGAAACCCTGGAGCATGCCAGGCGCTATATAGAACAGGTGCCTCTGCAGATACAGACGCCGTACCGGGCCGCTATTGCACGTTTCCTGGGCTGGGAGCGCGGGCGAGGGACGGCGACGTGAGCTCCAGCGTGACTGCGCACGACCTTGGCATCGACCTTGAAAGCGGCGGCGAGGCGGCACTGTTCAGCTGGCTGGTCGCGAGCTTTCTGATGGGCAAACGCATCCGCGCCGCGACGGCGGTCAGGGCGCACCAGGTGATCGTGGAGCGCGGTGGCTGCGATACGCCACGCAAGCTTGCGCAGCGACCGCATCGGGAGCTGGTGCGGATGCTGGGGGAGGCCGGATATGCCCGCTATGACGAGTCCACCGCCCGGCGCCTGCATGCGCTGGCCCAGACACTCGAGCAGGATTACCAGGGCAGCCTGGGCTTTATGCGCGCGGTCACGGCAAGCGCCGAGGCGTTCGAGCGGCGTCTGCTGGCCTTCGACGGCATCGGGCCCAAGACGGCGGAGATCTTCATGCGTGAGGCGGCAAGCGTCCTTGGGTGAGAGAGATGGATGTGATCATTGGCACAGTGGAGCGGTCTATTGCCTGAATGAAGTTTCAGGAGGTACCCATGCCACTACCGTTGAATGACCAGCAGCGCCACGCCCTCTCGACCTTGCGCAAGCAGCATCCGCCGATCGGCAAATGGCTCGCGCGGCTGTCCCGCGTAGTTGCCGGCGAGGACTTGAAAGATGCGGATCTGGTCGCTGAAGTGTTATTGATGAAAACCGCTGCGTTTCGTGAATTCGGCGCCCCGGCGGCGGATGCGTTGATCACGGATCTGCTACGCCTCGACCGGATAGGGGCGCTGGAGCATGCCCAGGCACAGCGGTTTACCCTCGATCTGGAGGAGCTGCTGAAAGACTAGTTCTGGAGCGCCACCCCGCTGGGATGGCGCCGCGCTACTTCTGTTCACCACCGGGAGCATTTTCCCAGTGCTCACTACCTTCGGCGTTTCCGAGCTTCCTGTACGCCTTGCGCATTTCCCGCAACTGCTTGCTTTCCAGGTCTTCGAGCGACAGGACCGAATTCTGCGCGGACTTGGAGGCACGGATAAGTTCGTCCAGCTTGAGGTGAAGAATGTCGTTGTCGCGGTTCTGCGTGTTCTGGATCAGGAACACCATGAGAAAGGTGACGATGGTCGTCGAGGTGTTGATGATCAGCTGCCAGGTGTCGTTGTAATGGAAGTAGGGTCCCGTGGCCGCCCACAGGACGATCAGCCCCAAGGCGACCTGGAAAGTCCGTGGGTGCCCGGCCTTGTCGGACAGCGTCTGGCAGAACTTGGCGAATCTCATTGCACGTTTTCCTCTGCGGTTTACCTGATCGGTAGACCTCGGTGAAGCGGTGAAATTCTTTTTTACAACTTGGACAGGCCGAGCCCCCGCAGAAAACGCTGCGGGTGATCGGCGCGCGGTTCCACGCACGAGTCAAAGCGTCCGAACAGCTTGTAGCGATTCAAGGCAATCCTGTCGTACATCCAGTCACGCGCGACCCTTGGTACGAGCTTGGCAATGTTCAGCAAGCGCCAGGCTGGCGACAGGCGAGAGAAAATCTCGAACATCGCATCCGAGCGGGTGAACACGTCATTGCCTTCGACCAGTACGATGGTGTTGAACCGGTCCTGCGGCAGGCCCGCCCAGCCCAGCAGTGCCTGGCCTTCGGGCGACTGCACGGTGGCCAGGCGGATGCGTCGCCGGGTGTCGTGGCGGATGATGAAGTTCGCCCAGCCGTTGCACAGCTTGCAGGTGCCATCGAACAGCACCGCTGTCTCGCCTGGTGCCATCACCGGTGCCTGGTCACGCATGATTCGCATCTCCAAGTCCGAGGCAGCGCAGAATGCAGCCCCTGGCAGTCATCAGAAAGCACCTGGCGGCCATAGATTCATTCGCATTGCCCTTCACGCGGTTCTTGAACACCTGACACTATGCCCAAGGGTTATTTGACCATTGGTTCAAGATTCCCTAGGGTGGCCGACCATTATCCTGCCTGAGTTACCCATGACTGACCGCTCTACACTGCCCCCTACCGTCTACCTGCTGGGGTTGACCATTTTTTCGCTGGTGACCGCCGAATTCATGGTTGCGGGCATGATGCCCGCCCTGGCCGAGGCGTTTTCGGTGAGCCTTGCACAGGTGGGCAACCTGATTGCGTTCTATGCCTTGGGCATGGCGCTGGGAGGCCCGCCTGTCACTGTGCTGCTGCTCTCCCGCGGCATCAGCAACAAACGCGCACTGGTCGGGCTGCTGGCAGTATATGTCGCGTCGGGTGCATTGGCCGCCGCCGCGCCGACCTACACCGTGCTGGTACTGGCGCGGATTCTCATGGGGGTGTCCAGCGCGGCCTGTATTGGTCTCTGCATGACCCTCTGTGCCGGGCTGGTGCCGACCGAGCAGCGGGGCAGGGCGATAGCGGTGGTCCTGGCCGGCTTGATGCTTTCGCCGGTGGCCGGTGTGCCGATGGCGGCCTGGGTCGAGCAGCATCATGGCTGGCGTGCCAGCGCGTGGTTGGTGGTGGTGCTGGCTCTGGTCTGCACCGCGCTGGTCGCCAGCCGTCTACCCAAGGCCGAGGCGGGCAGCGAACCTGCGCTCGCGCGGCAATGGATCGCGTTGCGCAACCGCAGCCTGTGGGCCGCCTACCTCACCAGCGGCTTGATCATTGGCGCGACCTTCGCAGCCTTCAGCTACTGCACCCCGATTCTCATCGAGGAGGTCGGCATAGCCCCCGCCCAGGTCGCGCCCCTGCTGGCGCTGTACGGCGTGGCCAACGTGCTGGGCAACATGGTCGTGGGGCGCATCGCTGATCGTCATACGCTCTCTGCCCTCGGCTGGGGGCTCACCGTGATGGTACTTGCTCTGGCGGGCTTCGCGCTGTCGGGCGAGCAGCACTGGCTGAGCCTCGGCTGCTTCATGGCTTTGGGTCTGACTGGAGTGGCGCTGAACCCCGCGATGGTCGCCCGCGTGATGAAAGCGGCCGAGCCGGGTGCGCTGGTCAATGCCCTGCACACCTCGGTGATCACCGCAGGGCTGGCCCTGGGCAGTTGGGCCGGCGGCAGCGCGATCGATGCAGGTTACGGCCTGCGCGCCCCGTTGTGGGTGGGCGCCGGGATGGCGCTGCTGGGCGTGCTGAGCCTGGTGCGGCCGGTGATGGCGGGGAGGATGGCCAGGTCTTGCGCCTGAACCTGTAGGAGGGGCTTGCCAGAGCGCAGACCCCCGCAAACCCGGGCGCAGCCCGGGTTTGCATTTCAGGCATCCTGACGCTTATTGCATCCAGGGCGGCGGTGGCTCTTCGCCCTTCACCGGGCCGCGCTCGGCGTCTTCGCGGGCGGCGCGGCGGCGGGCGTCGTCGAGACGGGCGGCATCGATTTCGCGGAGGACGCCACCGACGTCGGCGTCGTGGTCGTCATCGGCGAACTCGCCGGTCAATGGGCTATCGGCACGCAGTTCGCCGGCCTCGTAGAGCGACCACATTTCGCGCGCGTAGCGGGTGGCCTTCAGCTCGGGCGCGAAGCGGCCGAAATAACCGCTCATGTTGCCTACATCCCGCTCCAGCATGCTGAACGCGTGGTTGTTGCCGGCTGCGTCCACGGCCTGGGGCAGGTCGATGATCACCGGGCCGTCGGGGCCGAGCAGTACGTTGAACTCCGACAGGTCGCCATGCACCAGTCCGGTACACAGCATCAGCACGATCTGGCGGATGACGAAGTCGTGATACTCAAGGGCCTGCTCGGGCTCGAGATGCACGTCGTTCAGACGCGGCGCGGCGTCGCCGTCGGCGTCCACCACCAGCTCCATCAGCAGCACGCCGTCCTGGAAATCGTAGGGCTTGGGCACCCGAACGCCAGCCCCGGCCAGGCGGAACAGCGCTGCCACTTCGGCGTTCTGCCAGGCATCCTCGGCCTCCTTGCGGCCATACTTGGAGCCCTTGGACATGGCCCGGGCCTGGCGACTGTTGCGCACCTTGCGGCCTTCCTGGTACTCGGCGGCCTGGCGGAAACTGCGTTTGTTGGCCTCTTTGTAGACCTTGGCGCAACGCACCTCGGCCCCGCAGCGCACCACGTAGACAGCCGCTTCCTTGCCACTCATCAAGGGCCGGAGCACTTCGTCGACCAGCCCATCTTCAATCAGCGGTTCAATCCGTTTTGGAGTCTTCATCGTTTCTTTGCTTTGGGTCCTGTCTTGCCAACACACGGGTTGCACGGGGCCGGCCATCGTCTCACAGACTGATGAGACTTGCTCGGCCAGGATGCAACAAAGACCCTGAACTTTCCCTGAACGGTCATCTCGAAATATCTAGACACATCCACCGTGGCCTGGCCAAAGCGAGCACCCCATGCAACTCCTTCACCCGAAGGCGCGTTTCAAGCCCTATCTTTCGGCCAGCGGGGGATGGGGGTCGGCGCATTCGGTCATGACCATTCTCTGGCGGGAACAGGCGCTGGCCAAGGCGCCCAGGGCCCTGCTGCACCAGAACAAACCCGACGGCTTTGCCTGCGTCAGCTGTGCGTGGGCCAAGCCGGGCCATCCCCATGCACTGGAGTTCTGCGAGAACGGGGCCAAGGCCACGGCGTGGGAGCTGACCAGCCTGCGCACCACCCCGGATTTTTTTGCCCGTCACACGCTTGCCGAGCTGCGCAGCTGGAGCGACTACGACCTGGAGCAGCATGGCCGCCTCACGCACCCGCTGCGCTACGACCCGGCTACCGACCGTTACCGTGTCACCGAGTGGCGCGAGGCCTACCAGGAAATCGGCCGCGAGCTTCGTGCGCTGCGGCCTGAAGAGGTGGTGTTCTACGCCTCCGGCCGTGCGTCGTTGGAAGCCTCGTTCATGTACCAGCTGTTCGCCCGTGCCTATGGCACCAACAACCTGCCGGACAGCTCGAACATGTGCCACGAGAGCACTTCGGTGGGGCTGCAGGAGAGTATCGGGGTCCCCGTCGGCACTGTCACCCTGGCCGATTTCGAGCACACCGACTGCATCTTCTTCTTTGGCCAGAACGTGGGCAGCAACAGCCCGCGCATGCTTCACCCGTTGCAGGAAGCGCGCAAGCGGAAGGTACCGGTCATCACGTTCAACCCGTTGCGCGAGCGCGGCCTGGAACGCTTCGTCAACCCGCAATCACCGCGCGAGATGATCGGTCCGGCCTCCACCGTCGTCAGTACTCAGTATCACCAGGTGGCGATCGGCGGCGACCTGGCGGCCGTCATGGGTATCGCCAAGTCGCTGCTGGAGATGGATCGCCAGGCGACGGCAGATGGCACGCCGGCCATCCTCGACCACGCCTTCATCGCCGAGCACACCCATGGCTTCGAACGCTTCGTCAGCGAGGTCGAGCGGTATTCCTGGGACACGCTCGAGCACCGCTCGGGCCTTGGGCGCGCTGCGATGGAAGCAGCTGCCACCGTGTACGCGCGCAGCGGAAGGGTCATGGTGATCTACGGCATGGGCATGACCCAGCACCGTCATGGCGTGGAAAACGTGCAGATGCTGGTGAACCTCCTGCTGCTGCGCGGCAACATCGGCAAGCCTGGGGCAGGTATCTGCCCGGTGCGCGGCCATTCCAACGTGCAGGGGCAGCGCACGGTAGGCATCACCGAAGACCCGGCAAAGGTGCCGGGGGACAAGATCGAAGCGCTGTTCGGCTTCAAGGTTCCCGAGCAGAAGGGCCGTGCGACGGTGGAGACCTGCGAGGGCATCCTCGATGGCAGCGTCAAGGCCTTCATCGGGCTGGGAGGCAACTTCCTGCGCGCCGTGCCGGATACCGATCGCATGGAGCCGGCCTGGTCTGGCCTGGCGTTGAATGTGCAAGTTGCCACCAAGCTGAACCGTACCCACCTCGTTGCGGGACGCAAGGCCTGGCTCTTGCCGTGCCTCGGACGTATCGAGATCGACCGCCAGGACGGCCATGCACAGACCTACAGCACAGAGGACAGCACCGGCTGCATCCGCGCCTGGAAGGGTACCAGCGAGCCGGCCGGTGATCAGCTTCGCTCCGAGGTGGCGATCATCGCCGGGCTGGCCGAGGCCACGCTCAAGGGGCCGTGCCAGATTCCCTGGGATGCCTGGCGGCACGACTACGCGCTGATCCGCTCGGCGATCAGCCAGGTCTACCCCGAGATCTTTCACGACATGGAGACCCGCATGTGGGAGCCCGGTGGCTTCCATCGCCCGATTGCCGCCAGTGAACGGAAGTTCAAGACCGAGTCCGGCAAGGCGCAATTCGTTGCGCCAGGCAAGCTCGATGAGGACGACGATGTCACAGTGGATCCCGACCGGCGTGATGTCCTGCAATTGATGACGCTGCGCAGCAACGACCAGTTCAACACCACCGTGTACGGCTACGATGACCGCTTTCGCGGCGTGCATGGCACGCGCAGCGTGGTGTTTCTCAACCGCAGCGACGTGATCCGCCTGGGGTTTGCGCCGGGCGACTGGGTCGACGTGCGCACGGCCATCGAGCCGCAGGTGCGGCGTCAGGTAGGGCCCCTGCAAATCATCGCCTATGACATTCCGGAGGGCTGCGCCGCAGCCTACTACCCGGAATGCAACCCGCTGGTCCCCCTGTGGCACCACGCCGAACGCAGCAAGGTGCCGGCCGCCAAATCCATCCCGGTCACCCTGCACCGGTCGCGCCCGTCGGCGGACGACCTCAAGCACGCAGTACCGGCGGGCGACCAGGTTGGTTGAATACAGCGACGCCGCCGCGGCACTGTTGGCCGCTCGTGCGCAATTTGCCATAACGATCAGTTTTCACATCGTGCTGGCGGCATTCAGCATCGGGCTTGCGCAAGGCCTGATGGTGCTCGAGGCGCTGTGGCTGTGGCGCAAACGCCAGGTCTACCTGGACGTCTACCACTTCTGGCTCAAGGTGTTTGCGCTGACAGTCGCGGTGGGCACTGCGTCGGGGCTGGTGATGGAATACCAGTTCGGTCTCAACTGGTCGCGCCTGTCGGCGCAGGCTGGGGGCATCATCGGACCACTGATGTTCTACGAAGTGATGGTGGCGTTCTTTCTTGAGGCGGGATTTCTCGGGATCATGTTGTTCGGTATGAAAAAGGTCGGGCCGCGTTTGCATTTCCTGGCGACCTGCGCCGTCGCGTTCGGGGCCTTGGTCAGTGCTTTCTGGATTCTCTCGGCCAATTCCTGGATGCACACGCCCGCCGGCTACTCGATCGATGCGAACGGCCGGTTCATTGCCGAGGACTGGTGGGCCATCGTGTTCAACCCCTCTTTTCCCTACCGCCTGGCGCACATGATCATTGCCGCGCTGATGGGCAGCGCGACCATGGTTGCCGGTACAGGCGCCTGCCAACTGTTGCGCGAGCCTGGCAATCCACGGGCACGGCTGCAGTATTCGATGGCCCTGTGGACGATCGCCGTGCTGGCCCCGCTGCAGATCGTCGTGGGCGACCTGCATGGCCAGCACACGCTCGAGGTGCAGCCGATCAAGATAGCGGCCATCGAAGGCTCCTGGCATCGCCCGGCGGAAGGCGCCGGGGAGCCAATGCGGCTGTTCGCCGTGCCGGACATGAGCGAGCAACGCAACCACTTCGAAGTGGCCATTCCTCGCATCGGCTCGCTCTACCTGACCCACGACCTGAGCGGCACCATCCGCGCGCTGGACGAGTTTGCCCCAGCCGACTTGCCGCCGGTGCCGATCGTCTTCTTCGCGTTCCGCGTGATGGTCGGCCTCGGTGTGCTCATGGCGGCCCAGGGGGTCGCCAGCCTGGTGCTGCGATGGCGCGGGCGCCTGGTGCAGGCCCGCTGGCTGCAACACGTGAGTGTCATCCTGGCGCCCGCGGGTTTCCTGGCCATGCTCGGCGGCTGGGTAGTCACCGAGGTCGGCCGCCAGCCTTTCACCATCCAGGGTCTGCTGCGCACCGCCGACAGTGTCTCGCCGGTGTCGGCGCATAACGTGGTCTGGGCGACAGTGGCGATTCTCGTGTTCTACACGCTGGTGTTCGGCGTTGGACTGTGGGTGCTGCTACGCCTGTTGCGTCAACCGCCCCGCGCGGGGGAACCCGGCCCGAAACCGGGCCTGAGCGAGGACAACTGACCATGTTCGGCGTCGACTGGCTCACCTTGCTCGGTGCGGGCGCCCTGGCGTTCTCGGTGCTGACCTATGTGCTGCTCGATGGCACCGACCTGGGCGTGGGCATGCTCATGGGGGCCAACCATCGTGCCCAGGACCGAGAGGTGATGGTGCTGTCGATCCTGCCGATCTGGGACGCCAACGAAACCTGGCTGGTACTGGGAGGAGGAGGGCTGCTTGCGCTGTTTCCGCTGGCCTACGCGACCTTGCTGCCCGCGCTGTATGTGCCTTTCCTGCTGATGTTCATGGCGCTGATCCTGCGCGCGGTCGCGCTGGAATTTCGTGAGTACCTGTCACGCAAGGACCTGGCCGATGCAGTGCTGCTGGCCGGCTCGCTGATCGCCACGTTCTGCCAGGGGTTGGCGCTGGGCACGCTGGTGCAGGGCGTGCCGCATACCGACGGTCAGTACAGCGGCAGCGGCTGGGAATGGCTGGGGCCGTTTCCGTTGTTCTGCGGACTGGCGCTGGTCGCAGGCTATCTGTGGCTAGGTGCCTGCTGGCTGTATTGGCGTACGGAGGGAGACCTGCACCGGCGCTCGGGAGGCCAGGCAAAGGCTCTGGCGGTGGTGGCGATGACGCTGCTGGCAGGTGTGCTGGGCTGGAGCCTGACCCTTGACGAGCGCTACGTACAGCATCTGTCACACCCCTGGATAGCTGGACCCGCCGGGCTCGCGGTGGTCGTCCTGCTCGCAGGCTTCTGGGTGGGCTTTCGCAGCTCGCGCCATTACTTGCCGCTGTTCTCGGCACTGGGCGTAGTGGTAGTGGCATTCGCAGTGATGCTGATGCAGATCTTCCCGCTGATCGTGCCGCCGAGCGTGACGTTGACCCAGGCCGCGTCGTCCTCATCGACCCAGGTGTTCATGCTGGTGGGGTTTGCGGTCATCGTCCCGGTGACGCTGGCCTACAACACGCTGGGTTTCCGGGTATTCGCCGGCAAGATCCGGCCGCCGAAACGGTAGAAGCCATGGGGCAGGGGCGCCCCATGGCAAACAGGCCTATTGGTTACGTGTCACTCGCCAGATGGTGTTGGCAAGATCGTCCGCAATGATCAGCGCACCCTTCGGATCGACGGTTACCCCTACTGGCCGACCGCGCGTCTTGCCATCGGAGCCACGGAAGCCTGTGGCGAAGTCGACCGGCTCGCCCGCCGGGCGGCCATCGCTGAACGGCACGAAGATCACCTTGTACCCCACCGGGTTTTCCCGGTTCCAGCTGCCGTGCTCGCCCACGAACACGCCCTGGGCGAACTGTTCGCCCATCGCCGGGATCGAGAAGTCGACGCCCAGCGCAGCGACGTGAGAGCCAAGGCTGTAGTCCGGCTTGATCGCGGCGGCCACCTTTTCAGGATTCTGCGGCTGCGCGCGTGGGTCGACGTTCTGGCCCCAGTAGCTATAGGGCCAGCCGTAGAACTCGCCTTCACGCACAGAGGTCAGGTAGTCCGGCACCAGGTCAGGCCCGAGCTCGTCGCGTTCATTGACCACGGCCCACAGCTGGCCCGAGTCTGGCTGGATGGTCAGCGCCGTCGGGTTGCGCAAGCCCGTTGCATACGGCTTGTGGGCACCCGTTTCGGCATCGATCTGCCAGACCAGCGCGCGGTCGATCTCGACCTCCATGCCACGTTCGGTGATATTGCTGTTCGAGCCGATACCCACGTACAGGAAGCGGCCGTCAGGGCTGACGGTCAGCGATTTGGTCCAGTGGTGGTTGATCTCCGAAGGCAGCTCGGTGACCGTGACGGGCGGCCCGCCGGCCTTGGTCTGGCCGTCCTGGTAGTCGAAGCGGACCAGCGCGTCCTGGTTGGCCACGTAGACCTTGCCGTTGGCAAAGGCCAGGCCGTACGGCGCATTGAGGTTTTCGGCGAAGACTTCCTTCACCTCGTAGGTCCCATCGCCATCGGCGTCGCGCAGCAGGGTCAGGCGGTTGCCACCCTTGACCTTGGTATTGCCCTGGGACTTGATGTAGCCGGCGATGACATCCTTGGGCTTGAGTTTCGCAGCGTTGCCGCCTCGGCCCTCGGCTACCAGGATATCGCCATTGGGCAATACCAGGGTCTGCCGTGGGATCCTCAGGTCCGTTGCGATCGCGGTGACGTTGTAGCCGTCTGGCACCGTGGGCTTCTGGTCGCCCCATTGCGCGGGTTCGGCGATCTTCATGCTCGGCAGCAGGCTGCGTTGCGGCTCGGGCAGTTTCGGGTCCGGGCCGCGGGCCTGGGTGCTGTCCGCCTCGCCGCCACATCCGCCCAGCAGCAGCGCGATGCTCAGGGCGGTCAGTGTGCTTGGATATTTCATTGCTCACCTCCCGAGCGCAGGTTGGTCAGCCCGGTCCAGGCGGTTACGAGGCTCAATACGCTCACGATCACCGACAGCACGAGGCCCGATGGCATCGCGGCCCAGGCGTCCTTGGCATGCTCGAAGGCGTTGACCAGGCCCAGCGCCCACGTCACCAGCAACAGCAGGAAATAGAGCACCGGTCTTCCCGCCTTGCGGTCCGCACGCACCAGGTTGACCAGTGCGAACAGCAGCGCAAGCCCGCAGAACACCAGGCCTCCGGCGATCAGCCAGGACGCGAAGTTGCTCCATTGGATCTGATAGGTCTTGAAGTAGGCGATGTCGCTTAGCAATGCGCCGAGAAACAGCGGTACGGTCCCGGCAAGCAAGATCGCGTGAAGCGGGCTTGGCGTGCAGCGGTAGAGAGGGGGGGCGGTAACGGACACGGCGGCTCCTTATCGTCAGAGGCTCTGGGCCAGAGGCTCGCGCGGACTGCGCGCTTAGGAAAGGATCGCGTTGTCTGGGGTTTAGTTCAGCGAGATTGCTTGACCCGGAAGCACCTGTGGGAACGGCCTTAGCCGCGAAGAAGTTGATGCGGTGCCTGGCACCGGCTTTGCCGGTGTTCGCGGGTAAACCCGCTCCCACAGATTGCAGTTGCTCCCTCAGTAACCATGGTGCGGTGTCGGGTCAGGTCGAGACACGGCTCAGCGCCGCCTGCAGCAACGGCGCGGTCTGCTCGTCGGTCATCGCCGGGTACACCTGCATGTCCATCAGGTCGCTCCACTCCAGCACCCATTTGAGCACCAGGGACAGGTCGTCGGTCTCGGCCACCGCGACGCCAAGGTGATGCCCGATGGCGTGCCAGCGGCCGTGGACCTTCAAGCCAGGGGGCGGGGCACCGCCGGTCTGTATGAAGCGCGCCATGGCGGCATTGCGGTTTTCGGTGGAAATGGTCCAGTGAATGAGAAAGAGCATGTGGCACCTCCCATCGGGTACCGGCACCAGGTCACAGCCCTGTCTGTGTGGCGCCGGGGCCACAGACAGGCAGACTGAGAAAACGGCTTCAACCCATAGGAATAGCAGCGTTCCCGGTATTGGAGCGGAGTTGTCGATCAAAGGCGCCGCGCATTCGACGCGCTGTCCGGCTAGGCTGCTCCTATTGCTGCAATGGGAAACCCGTCAATGCTGGTCGTCGAGCAACTGCACAAATCGTTCACTACCGTCCAAGGTCCGCTCCCGGTGCTGCAAGGGGTCGACCTGAGCCTGGAACGCGGCAGCAGCCTGGCGCTGATGGGTGAGTCAGGCAGCGGCAAGAGCACGCTGCTGCACCTGGTGGCAGGCCTGGACCGCGCCGACAGCGGACGCATCCTGATCGATGGCGACCCTCTCGACGGCCGTTCCGAATCCGCCCTGGCGCGCTGGCGCCGGGAAGGCATCGGGCTGGTATTCCAGCAGTACAACCTGATCAGCAGCCTGAATGTGGCCGCCAACCTGGCGTTCCAGGCAAGGCTTGCGGGACGGCACGATGCCCGTTGGGTGGATTACCTGGCGCAACGCCTGGGACTGGCTGCACTGCTGCAGCGGTATCCCGAGCAACTGTCGGGGGGGCAGCAGCAGCGGGTTGCCATCGGCCGGGCACTGGCGGGAAGACCCACGCTGGTGCTGGCCGATGAACCCACCGGCAGCCTTGATGAGGCCAGCAGCGACGAAGTGCTCGACCTGATGCTGCAACTGGTCGGTGAGGCGGGCAGCAGTGTGCTGATGGTGACCCACAGCCGGCGCCTGGCGGGACGGCTGGCACAACGATGCTTCTTGCACGCCGGCCGCGTGCAGGATGAGAACGCCGGATGAGCGCCTTGGTAATCACCCTGCAGGCGCTGATGAGTCACTGGCGGCGCCACCGCTTGCAGTTCTTCAGTATTCTCACGGGACTATGGCTGGCCACGGCGCTGTGGACCGGCGTGCAGGCGCTCAACACCCAGGCGCGCGCCGACTATGCCCGGGCCAGTGCCGTACTCATGGGCCCCGCGCAGGCGCAACTGGTGCCGCGCGGCGTGGAACGCTTCGAGCAGGGACTGTACCTGAGGCTGCGGCAACTCGGCTGGCAGGTCTCGCCGGTGCTGGAGGGCCGCCTGCGCCTGGCCGGGGCACAGCCGCGCAGTGTCCGGCTGATCGGGATCGAGCCGCTGAGCCTGCCACCGGGGACGGCTGTCGCCGGCACTCAGGCACAGTCTTTCGACCTGGAGGCGTTTCTTGGTACGCCCGGTCAGGCCTGGGTCAGCCCGGACACGCTGCAGCAACTTGGCCTGAACGCCGCAGACCAGGCCACCACCACTGAAGGGGAGCGGCTGCCACCCTTCGTCCTCAAGCCCGAGCTGGCGCCGGGGGTGATCGTGGTGGATATCGGTCATGCACAAGCCCTGCTGAATGCTCCCGCGCTGCTGTCACGCCTGCTGCTCACCGGCGATGCCAAGACACTGCCCGCGGAGATCGCCACCCGGCTCAGACTGCAGCCGCTTGGCGACGACGGCGACCTGCAGCGTCTGACCGACAGTTTTCACCTCAACCTGACGGCGCTCGGGCTGCTTGCTTTCGTCGTCGGTTTGTTCATCGCCAATGCGGCCATCGGCCTTGCCCTTGAGCAGCGCCGCGCACTGATCCGCACCCTGCGCGCCTGCGGCATCCGCCTGAGGACCGTATTGACCGGCCTTACGCTCGAACTGGGTGCGTTCGCGGTGCTGGGCGGCCTGGCGGGCGTCGCCAGCGGGTACCTGCTCGCCGGGCTGCTGTTGCCCGATGTGGCCGCCAGCCTGCGTGGTTTGTACGGTGCCCAGGTTGCAGGACAATTGAACCTGTCGCCCGAGTGGTGGCTGGCTGGGCTGGGGGTGAGCGTGCTCGGCGCGCTGCTGGCGGGGGTGAGCAGTGTCCTGCGTGCTGCCCGCCTGCCGTTGCTCGCCCTCGCACAACCCCAGGCATGGCGGCTTGCCCAGGGGCGATGGCTCAAGCGGCAGGCGCTGCTGGCTGGGCTGCTGATGCTGGTGGCATTCGCCTGCTGGCGATTCGGGGCCGGCCTGCTCAGCGCCTTCGGCATGCTGGCGGCGCTGCTGCTGGCGGCCGCATTGCTGTTGCCGGCATTGCTGGAGGGAACGCTTGCCGGGCTGGCCTGCTTGTGTCGCCGGCCATTGTCCGAATGGTTCATCGCCGACAGCCGCCAACAGCTGCCGGCACTGAGCCTGGCGCTGATGGCGTTGCTGCTTGCCCTGGCCGCGAGCGTGGGAGTGGGCAGCATGACCGAGGGCTTTCGCAAGACGTTCATTGGCTGGCTCGACCAGCGCCTGTCGGCAGCGCTTTACGTGACACCTGGAGATACCGCGCAGGCCCTGCGCATCAGTGAATGGCTGAAGCAGCAACCGTCGATTACCGCCGTACTGCCAAGCTGGCGCGTGGAGCTGCGCTTGCAAGGCTGGCCGGTACAAGTGCAGGGCATCGACGATCACCCGTATTACCATGCGCACTGGCCACTGCTGGAGCAGGGCCCGCAGCCCTGGGAGCGCCTGGCCGACGGCCAGGCAGTGATGCTCAGCGAGCAAATGGCCCGCCGTCTGGGCATCGCGGTTGGCGATACCCTCGAGCTGCCTACCACGCCCCGGCAAACCATGACTGTCGCAGCTGTCTATGCCGACTACGGCAACCCAAAGGGGCATATGCTGGTCAACGCCGGCTGGCTGCGCCGGTACGCTCCCCAGGCGATGCTCGCCAGTGTCAGCGTCAGCCTGGCACCTGAGCTTGCCGCGGGCCTCAAGGCACAACTGCAACGGCGCTTCGCCCTGGATGACAGCCGCGTGGTGGAGCAGGCCACCTTGAAAGCCTGGTCGACCGAGGTGTTCAGCCGTACCTTTGCCGCCACCGCCGCGCTCAACAGCCTGACCCTCGGGGTGGCCGGCGTCGCATTGTTCATCAGCCTGCTGACGCTGAGCCAGAGCCGGTTGGGCCAGCTGGCGCCGCTTTGGGCGCTGGGTGTGCGCCGCACACGGCTGGTCTGGTTGTCGCTCGGCCAGACCTTGATGCTCAGCAGCCTGACCGTGCTGCTGGCGATCCCCTTGGGATTGGTGCTGGCCTGGTGCCTGGTGGCCGTGGTCAACGTCCAGGCGTTCGGCTGGCGACTACCGCTGTACGTCTTTCCCGGACAACTGCTGCAACTGGCGGTACTGGGGATATTCACCAGCTTTCTGGCCAGTGCATGGCCGCTGTGGCAACTGGCGCGGCGTCAGCCGGGCGAGCTGTTGAGGCAATTCGCCGATGAAACCTGAAGCCTGCCTGTTGCTGCTTGCCATGCTGCTCAGCGGTTGCGACCCGCCGGAGCCCTCATCCAGGAGTTTCGCTGGCCTGGGGCAGGATGCCGCCGCCTTTGCGCAGGTGACCCCTGGTCACCCATTGGTCTTCCCCCGTGATCATGGCGCCCACGATGGGTTCCGGATCGAGTGGTGGTACGTCACTGCCAATCTCAGGGACGAGGAGGGACGTGACTGGGGCGTGCAGTGGACCTTGTTCCGCTCCGCCCTGCGCCCCGGCCCCGAGACTGCGGGCTGGGACAGCCCGAACCTGTGGATGGGCCATGCGGCGCTGACCGGTCCGGGCGGTCACCAGGCCAGTGAGACCCTTGCGCGTGGTGGCATTGGCCAGGCCGGCGTCGACCGCCAGCCGTTCCGGGCCTGGATCAATGACTGGTCGCTGCAGGGCGCCGGCAGTCTCGGGCAACTGCGGATGACCGCGAGCGGCAGGGGCTTTCGCTACGACCTGAAGCTCGCCAGCGCTCGCCCTCTGGTGCTTCACGGCGCACAGGGCTACAGCGAAAAATCCGGCAAGGGGCAGGCCTCGTATTATTACAGCCAGCCCTTTTACGAAGTCAGTGGCGAGGTGGAGCGTGATGGCCAGCGTATCCCCGTCACAGGCCGCGCCTGGCTGGACCGCGAGTGGAGCAGCCAGCCGCTGGCGGCGGGGCAGGAGGGGTGGGACTGGTTTTCGCTGCACCTGGACAGCGGCGCCAAGTTGATGCTGTTCCAGGTGCGCGAGGCTCAGGGCAAGCCCTACCGAGCAGGCACCTGGATCAGTGCCGAGGGTAAGACCAGGACAGTCCAGGGAGCACAGGTCCAGCTGACCGAGCTGGCCTGGACCACGCAGCAGAACGGGCGCCGGGTGCCCACCCGCTGGCGTGTGCAGGTGGCGGACCATGGCGTGGACATCGAGGTCGATGCGCTGGAACCCAAGGCCTGGATGCAGACCAGCTATCCGTATTGGGAAGGGCCGGTACGGTTGAAGGGAAGCGAGGGAGGCATCGGGTACCTGGAAATGACAGGCTATTGAAAATCATGAACCCCAACGGACGTCTATGATGAGTAGCAACCACACCTCTTGCCTGCTGATACAGGGGAATCGGGATGACCAGAAAAACAGCACGCCACTGCTCGGCATGGGTTCTGCCTTCCCTGCTCGCCCTCAACCTCGCCCTGGTAGCAGGATGCTCCAGCAAGCCACACACCGCTCGCTACGCGGCCTCCACCCTGGGGTCGGCCTGTTACGCCAAGGCCGTGCCCACCGCCGGTGAAGGTGGCCTGGCCTGGGGTTCCTCCCTGAGCGTGGCGCGGCAGAAATCCATGGCAAACTGCATGCGCTACGCCGGCCGCTCGGGGGGCACGCCCAAGACGTGTCAGGTCGTGCTGGCGAAGTGCAAATGATCCTGGCCCACGGTGCGCCTCACTTGAGGGAGGAACCTGCGTTTTGTCGAAAGAGGTAGAAAACCCATGCACTTCCAAGTGCAAGATCCGCGATGACGTGTGCGTGGGCTGCGGGCGGAGCAAGGATGACATCCGCAAATGGAAGAAGATGAAGAAGTCCGAGCGGATCGAAGTCGTGCACAAGGCCAAGGCCCGTCTGAAGGCATTGAAGAAAGCCAAGCGGTAAGGCCGTCGCTTATAGCTCGTCCGCGCATTCCGCAGCAAAGGTCAGCCTGCATTCCAGCCCAGGCCGGTTATCGATGAACTTGAGTTCGCCCTTCAGTTGCCGCGTCAGCGACCCGATGATTTTCATGCCCAGCGATCTGGACCGGAGCGGGGAAAAGTCCGCGGGCAGGCCCTTGCCGGAGTCGATGACGGATAGACGCCAGAGGCCGTCGATGGGTGCGAGACGGACAGTGATCGGGCCTGATGAAGGTTCTTCGTACGCATATTTGAGTGCGTTGGTTACCAACTCGTTGACGATGAGCGCCAAGGGGATGGCCAGGTCCATCGGCAGCAATACCGAAGCCATGTCCAGCACCAGGGACGCGGAAGCGGGCGCCGTCGCCGTGATGCCTTGCACCACGGTGCGCAGGTACACCCCGGCATCGACCGTATCGATGAGATCCGTCTGGTAGAGCTTTTCATGGACGGCCGCGATGCTCATGATCCGGCGCGAGATATCCGATAATGCCGTGCGGGCTTCCTGCCCCTCCATCTTGCGCAGCTGCAATTCGATCAGGCCAATGATCAGCTGCAGGTTGTTCTTGGTCCTGTGGTGGATTTCCTTGAGCAACATCTCTTGCTGCGCCAGCAGCGTCTGCTGCTGCTCGACCAGTTGGGTTTTCTGGCTGATGGTGCGGCGCAGTTCCATCTGGCCCATGACCTGGTTGGCCAGGATGGCCAGCGCGTGGAGCTGGTCGTCGTTCAGCGCGCGAGGTTGGTGGTCCAGCACGCAAAGCGTGCCGATGCCATGGCCTTCGGGGGTCTTCAGCAGGCAGCCGGCGTAGAAACGCAGGCCCTGATCGGCGGTAACCAGTGGATTCAGGCACATGCGTGGGTCAGCCAGCAGGTCGGGTATCACCGTGATGCCTGGCTGCAGCAGCACATGACGGCAGATCGACACATCCAGCGGAGTTTCACGGATGCCGAGGCCTACCTCGGCCTTGAACCACTGGCGGTCATCCTCGATAAGGTTGACCACGGAAATGGGGGTGCCGCAGATTCTCGCCGCCAAGCCGACAAGCTCGTCAAAATCAGCTTCCCGCGGGGTATCGAGAACCCCGTAGCTTCTCAGGGCCGCCAGGCGTTGTGGAGAAGAGGGCTCGTCAGCGGCAGGGTCAAGCTGCATGGGTTCACTCGCAATGGGCAGCCTGCAAAGGCGTTGAGTCATCAGGCCGCTGGCTGAAGTGAGGCGTAGCATCCGAGCTGTGCGTTGATGGTCGTGTAGAACGCGTCGATAGACCAGGGCTTGGGCAGGAAAACAGCGTGCTCAGGCAGCGGAGCGGCCATCCGCTCATGATAACCGCTCATGACGACAATGCGCATTTGCGGAGTCCGTTCATGGGCTGCCCAGGCCAGTTGCAATCCGTCGAGCCTGCCGGGGGTCTGCACATCGGTCAGCAGCAGGGTCCAGGGATATTCCTGCAGTCTCGTCAGACCTTCATCAGCGGTGGCAACCGCCTCGACGATCGCGCCCATGTCCTCCAAGGCGAAGACCAACAGCTCGCGAATGGCAGGCTCATCTTCGACAAGCAGAATGGCGGGGCTGTGCTGGGCTTGGATCAGATCGTTCATTCGGACATCTTGAAAAAAAAGACAGGGATAGGAGATGCGACATCATTACGACATCGGTGCGCCGTGGAAATTCACTGGCCGCTGTAAGGCCCCGCTGCACACCTCGGATCGATGACCCCCGTTGCCTCCTTGCGCTCCTTGTCCGGCAGTGACGACAGCAGGATCATCTGCTTGATGAACTCGATGATCCGCGGCTCGCCGATGTCGTTGTGTCCCTCGATGAGGTCGCCGGCAACGCTGACGTTCAGATAAGGGTTGCGCTCGCTAAGCTGTTCGCGGGTCAGGGTCAGGCCTGCCACGCAGATCTCCCGATCGGGTTTGGACTCGTCAAGCCATGCCTGCTGCAAGGTGACGCCAGGAGGGCTGGCCTGCCGGGTGAGGGTGTGGGTGATGTAGGGCTTGAAATGCCCCACTGCCGTGACGTTTTGCTGATCCCAGCCGTTGCGGTCGAAGACGGTGGAAACATACCGGCCCATAGGGAACAGGTACCGGGTCGCGTCATCCGATCGAGAGGTGAGTATCAGTTCCACCGGCAACTGCTCGGGAGGGTAGAAGGTGCGTGTGGCCGCCAGGTTGTGAATGACCGAATAACGCTGGGCCTCGAACGCCGGGTTGATCAGCACCACCAGGTTGCCGAAACCCTCCACGTCGAGTTGGCAGCCATAGTCACCGCCTTTTGTGCGCACGGCGCGGTCCTCGAGGATCTGGCCGACGGCTGACTGCACCACGAGGCCGCCGAAGCTGTGGCCTACCACCACCAGCTTGGTCTGGCTGGTGATGGCCTGGCCGGAGGCGACCAGGCGATCGCAACCGGTAGCAGGCATCGCCATCGTCTCTGGAACGGCAGGCTTGGCAGCCGCGTCCCGGGCCTTGCTGTCCTGGGTGCGCTTGATCAGTTCCAGACGGCTCAAGAGCTCGGTCACACCACCGTGGCCAACCTGCGCAGCCGTATTCTTGCGGTCCCAGAACGTCAGGTTGTTCAGGACCTTCAGCGTGATGGACTCGCCGCGCCAGCCCACATAGATCCCAGCCACCTCGCGGGCCGCACGGCCTTGCGCCAGGGCCTGCCTGCGCTCACCTCGGGCAAGGCTCTGGAGCACGCTCTGGAAGGTTTTCACGTTGCCGTCCCGTGAATCCTGGCGCAGTGCCAGCAGGTCCGGGTCCTGCCCTTTGGCCGAGTGGTGCCAGCCATGGACGAACACCACCATGAGCAAATCCTGATGAGCGGCCTGGCGCTCGAGATAGTCGAGCACCACGGCTCGCTGCTGCTCAGCACCAGGCGCTGGCCAGGGATCGCCCTGATCGTTGAATTCGACGAACCCCAGGGAATAGTCGAACGTGCTCTGGCCCGGCTCCTTGTGACGGTAGAGCATCGAGGTGGTACAGGCGGTGGCAGTGCCTTCGCAGAGGGTTGGCGACGTTCGGTAGGGGCCATACTGCGCGCAGCCGGCAAGGGCGATCGGGAGGCTCAAGAACAGGGCCGTGGGGAGAATCCTCATGATCGGTGCCTATGAGGTGGGTTTTACTGCTGTCAGAAATCCCTCCAGGAACGTTAGCAGGACTCTGGCGCGGCGTGCTCTGGGTGCTTTACTTGCCCGGTACCCACGCGAGCTGAGGGGGCAGGTGCAGATGTCCACCGAGACCGAGCAATACGATGCGGAGCGCGAGCGCATCACCAAGCGTCGCGAGCTGCTTGGCCTTCCTGTCTACCAGGCCGCCCTGAGGTCCGGCCGACCTTGGGGGCTGGCGCTTTCCGGCGGGGGCATCCGCAGCGCGACCTTCTGCCTGGGTGTGCTGCAAGCGCTGGCCCGGACCCGCTGCAACGATCAATCCGAGGAACAGCCACTGCTCGCGCGATTCGATTACCTGTCGACGGTCAGCGGTGGCGGTTACATCGGCAGCTTCTATTCGAGTCTGTTTCTGCCCAACCGGCTGCGCGGCACCGCAGTGGGGCAGCCGTCGCAGTCACCCGCCGACGCGGCGCGGGATGCCTGTGCAGTGTTGCAGCACGAGCCGCCCGGCAAGATCAGCACCGCCGAGGATTATTCCACCGGCCCGGTCGGCCGAGGGCCTGGTGCCTGGCTTCGGGAAAACGGACGTTATCTGACGCCAACCGGGGGCGGGGATAGTTTCTACGTACTGGCGATGACCTGGCGAAACTGGCTGTCGCTGCACTTCGTGATCGGCATGCCGATACTGTTGGCGCTGTGCCTGCTGTTTCTGCTCCAGGCGATACTGGGCATCAACCTGTTCGTCCTGCCCTTGCTCGCGCTGGTGACGCTGGCATTGCCCTGCACCCTGGCGTACTGGCTGGTTATCCCGCACCTGAGCCTGAATGAGCCCCCTAGGCTGAACAACCTATCGTACTGGGCCACGGTTGGTATCACCCTTGCGCTCGTGGTTGTGGGTCTGCTCGCCTGGCGCACGGGTGACTCACCCAAGGTCGGGCTGTTGACCCTGTGCTTCGCCCTTATTGCCGGGGCGGGCCTGGTCATCACCTCGCTGCTGGTGCGCAGTCTCTCATCAACCGGTGCGGGTGGCACCCTGCGTACCTATCGCGTGCTGGTGACCCGTTACCTGGGCAATGCGATCATCACGGTGGCAACGTTGTTGTTCCTCGCGAGCATGGCAGCGTTGGCGCAAGCCCTCTACAGTTTCCTCTTCCAGCAGTTCGGGGCCGCGACATTCGGCGGGCTGCCGGTGCTGATCTGGCTGGTACGTCATCTGGCGCTGGTCACGGATGAAAAATCCCTGCCGGGCTGGCTGCAGAAATTGCCGAGGGACGTGCTGGCGTTGATCGGCGGCACCGTGGTAGGCATCGCCGTGTGCCTCACGTGGGCCTTGATCGTGCTGTGGGTCGCGACCGATGGCAGCGATCTGTCGCTGAATTCCCATGGTGCTCCAAGGCTATGGGTGCTGGGGGCTCTGGCGCTGGTGCTTACCTTCGTGGCAGGCAGGTTTGTCGGTTTTCTCAATCTTTCCTCGCTTCACACGTTCTATGCGTCGCGTCTCACCCGCGCTTACCTGGGCGCATCCAACGGACGTCGCTTCTCCGGTTCCAGGGGTGGCAAGGAATTGAGCGTTGCCGAGCCACTGCCCGATGACGATATTGCCCTGGATGCCTACTACGGCACCGAGACCGCCGGTCCGCTGCACCTGATCAATGTCACCATGAACCTGACCGTGGACCCTGCCGAGCAGCTCGTCCAGCGGGATCGCAAGGGCAAGCCCCTGTGCCTGGCGCCCCACGGTTGGACGGCGAATGGGGCACGGTCGACAAGCTTCATGCTCGATGGCGTGAGCCATGAGCGTGATCCGACTCCAGGGCGCGCTTCCGAAATCATGCTCCCGCTTACCCTGGGCCAATGGATCGGGACCTCCGGCGCCGCCATTACCACCGGGTCGGGGCGTACCACCAGCCTGGGGCTGTCGTTGGCACTGGGGCTGGCCAATGTGAGGCTCGGGGTCTGGTGGTCCAGCCAGTTCCTGGACAAGGGGCAAGCGCGGTACATCCTCAAGGACCCACGCTGGGTGCGTCGCTTTCCCACTCAGTCGTACCTCTTCTATGAACTGACAG
Source organism: Pseudomonas sp. JE3303 (assembly GCF_056312565.1). Lineage (NCBI taxonomy): Bacteria > Pseudomonadati > Pseudomonadota > Gammaproteobacteria > Pseudomonadales > Pseudomonadaceae > Pseudomonas > Pseudomonas sp. JE3303. Next base: position 233,135 of record NZ_JBWGIF010000007.1, on the reverse strand, counting down.
CCCATTTCCATGGGCATCGCCGAGACTTGCAGTACCTGTCCGACGGCGGACATTTCGAGAACACCGGCGCGTATGAACTGGTGCGCCGCGAGCGTGACATCGAGCTGATCGTGGTGTGTGACAGCGGTTGCGATCCCGCCTACCAGTTCAATGACCTTACCAACCTGGTGCGGCTCGCCCGGATCGACCAGCAACTGGAAATCAGGGAGGACCATGATGTGGTGAACCATCCGGTGCTCGGCCAGGTGTTCGGCAGCATCCGCGACTTCCAGGATCCCGCGGAACAGGGCAGCAGGAAGTGCGCGCTGCTGCTTGAGGTGTTCGATATGGCCGGCCAGGCCGAGTCACCCTCGCCACGGTGCCGGATTCTGGTACTCAAGCCACGCTTGATCCCCACGCTGTCGCCGGATGTCCTCAACTACGCCCTGGCCAACGAAACCTTTCCCAACCAGACCACCGCCGATCAATTTTTCGACGAGGCGCAGTTCGAAAGCTATCGCCAGTCAGGGCTGGGCATCGCCCGCATGGTGTTCGGGGCCCAGGGCATGGCGAATCCGGTGAGCAACGCGTTGTGGCATTACCTGGATCTGCGGTGAGGTTCAGCGGGTGGGTCGTTACGCTCAACGCATCTGTGGCCGCCCCGCCAAACCCTTCACTGCGCCCCATGCAAAACTGTTAGCCTTGCCAGGTTTGGGATGTATTGGACAGGCAATGGCCAACCACAAGATCGAGATTCGCCGGCGTAACGTCGAGAAGATTCTGCAGGCCGCCGAGAAGGTGTTCGCCGAAAAGGGCTATGGCGCCACGTCGATGGGCGACATTGCGGAGCAGGCCGAGCTGCCGCGCTCCAACCTGCATTATTATTTCAGTACCAAGGATGAACTGTACCGCGCGGTGCTGCAGGACCTGCTGGAAGTGTGGAAGCAGGACGCGCTGTGCTTCGAGTGCTTCGACGACCCGCGCGTGGTGCTCACCAGCTATATCCGGGCAAAGATGAGCCATTCACGCTCGCGGCCCCTGGGCTCCAAGATCTGGGCCGAGGAGATGCTGCATGGCGCGCCGCTGCTGGCCGTCGGCCTCGATGAGAGCCTGGTGCCCTGGGCGCAACTCAAGGAAGCCAAGATCCGCGCCTGGGTGGAGGACAAGCGCATTCTGCCGGTCGAACCCTCGGCGCTGCTGTACATGATCTGGGCATCGACCCAGCACTATGCCGACTTCGGGTATCAGGTAGCGTTGCTCAATGGAGGCGAGCCGCTGTCGGACATGGCGTTCGAAAGCGCGGTGCAGACGGTGACGAGCGTCATCCTGCGCGGTATCGGGCTCGAGCCATGAGGTCCTGCCTGGCGCGCTCCGCTGCGCACGCAGCGGAGCGCGCCCCAAACAGAACGGTCAGCTCGCCTCGCGGTATGGATTACGTGGATCCTGCGTCCAGTTGAGATAAGGCTTGCCGGTCTCCTGCGCCACCATGTCGATGCAGTTCTCCACCGGGCAGGTGATCTGGCACAGGTTGCAGCCCACGCACTCATCCTCGATCACACTGTAGACATGGGTGCCATCGGCGCGCGGGAGGCTGGCGATGGCCTGGTGCGAGGTGTCTTCGCAGGCAATATGGCAACGGCCACAGCCGATACAGGCGTCCTGGTCGATCTGGGCAATCACCTTGTAGTTGATATCGAGGTACTTCCAGTCGGTGGTGTGCCCCACCGCCAAGCCGCGGAAGGCCTCCAGGCTACGGTGGCCGTGCTGGTCCATCCAGCGCGACAGCCCGTCCTTCATGTCGTCGACAATGCGAAAGCCGTGCAGCATCGCCGCCGTGCACACTTGTACCGCGCCGCAGCCCAGGGCGACGAACTCGGCGGCGTCGCGCCAGTTGCCGATGCCGCCGATACCGCAGATCGGCAGGCCGCGGGTCTGCGGGTCACGGGCGATCTCGGCGACCATGTTCAGGGCGATCGGCTTGACCGCCGAGCCGCAATAGCCGCCATGTGTGCTCTGGTCGCCGACGATGGGGTGGGCCACCATGCGGTCGAGGTCGACGCTGGTGATCGAGTTGATGGTGTTGATCAGCGACACCGCATCCGCGCCCCCGCGATGGGCCGCGCGTGCCGACAGACGCACATCGGTGATGTTGGGGGTCAGCTTGACGATCACCGGCAGCGAGCAATGGGTCTTGCACCAGCGGGTGACCATCTCCACGTATTCGGGCACCTGGCCAACGGCGGCGCCCATGCCGCGTTCCGGCATGCCATGGGGGCAGCCGAAGTTCAGCTCGATGCCATCGGCGCCGGTGGCTTCGACCAACGGCAGGATGAATTTCCAGGACTCCTCCACACACGGCACCATCAGCGACACGATCAGCGCGCGGTCAGGCCAGTCCTTTTTCACCTGGGTAATTTCGCGCAGATTGATCTCGAGCGAGCGGTCGGTGATCAGCTCGATGTTGTTGATCCCTTGCACCAGCCGGTTGGCGCCAAAGTGCGCCGAGTAGCGCGACGACACGTTGACTGCGGCCGGATCCTCGCCCAGCGTCTTCCAGACCACGCCGCCCCAGCCGGCTTCGAAGGCGCGGACCACGTTGTAGGCCTTGTCGGTCGGCGGCGCGGAGGCCAGCCAGAACGGGTTGGGTGCCTTGATGCCGGCAAATACGATGGACAGGTCGGCCATTTATGCTGCCTCCACGTTGAGCATGAGTTCGGCATGGATGGCCTGAGCGGCCAGCTTGCCGTGTTGTACGGCCTGGACGGTCAGGTCCTGGCCCAGCGCGGTGCAGTCGCCGCCGGCATAGATGCCTGGCACGCTGGTGCGCATGCATGCATCGACGCGGATGCGTTCGCCATCCCGGGCCAGCTGCGCGGCCAGCGGGTCGGCAAGGCTGGCATCGTCGAAGCGCTGGCCGATGGCCTTGAAGATAGCGTCGGCGGCCAGTTCGAAGGTCTCGCCGCTGTCGCACAGGCGACCCTCGGCCAACAGCGTGCGGGCAAAGCGCATGCCGCGCACCCGGCCGCTGTCGTCCAGCAGCACGGCATCCGGGCGCGCCCAGGTGTGCAGGCGTACCTGGTTGGCCTTGGCAATGTCCTGTTCGTGGCCGGTCGCGCCCATGTCCTCGGCACCGCGCCGGTACACAAGGTTGACGTCGCGCGCACCCAGGCGGCTCATCTGCACGGCCATGTCGATGGCCGTGTTGCCCGCGCCGATCACCAGGCAGCGGTCGGCCAGCGGCAGTCGAGTCAGGTCGTCCGCCTGGCGCAGCTCGCGGATGTAGTCGGTGGCGGCCATCATGCCCGGTGCCTCTTCGTCCGCGAGGCCCAGCTGGCGCACGGCGTTCAGGCCCAGGCCCAGGAACACCGCATCGTACTGCTGGTGCAGTTCGCCCAGGTTCAGATTGCTGCCCAGGCGCAGGCCGTGACGGATCTCGATACCGCCGATCCCGAGCAGGAACTCCACCTCGCGCTGGGCGTAGTCGTCCACCAGCTTGTAGCGGGCAATACCATATTCATTGAGGCCGCCGGCTTTTTCCCGGGCTTCGAAGATCACCACCTCATGACCCTGCATGGCCAGGCGGTGGGCACAGGACAGCCCGGCAGGGCCAGCGCCAACCACGGCGATACGCTTGCCGGTGGCGGGGGAGCGCGTGAATGGATGCTCGGTGAAGGCGGCGTTGTCCAGCGCGTAGCGCTGCAACTGGCCGATGAGCACGGGCGCGCATTCCTGGGCGTTGTTGCGCACGCAGGCCTGCTGGCACAGGATCTCCGTCGGGCAGACCCGGGCGCAGCTGCCGCCCAGGATGTTCGCCGAGAGGATGCGTTCGGCAGCGCCCTGGAGGTTCTCGTCGCTGATGCGGTGGATGAACGAAGGGATGTCGATCTCGCTGGGGCATGCATTGATGCAAGGCGCATCGAAGCAATACAGGCAGCGCGCGCTCTCGAGGGCGGCCTGGCGGGCGGTGAGGGGAGGGGCGAGGTCGCCGAAGCGCTCGGCCAGCTGGTCGGCGCCGGCCCTGGGGCGCGGCAAGTGGTTCAGGGCATCGATCACGGTTGTAGCCTCTCTTTTCTTGTTGGACTCGCGGCCATCACGGGCGCTGTCCGTTCTGGGTGACGGCAGTCAACGGCAATACGGCGCCGTCCGGCCTCTGCGGGCCGGTGCGGCATTGCGGATGGATCAGCGGCTGACGGGGGTCGGGCGCTGCAACTCGGCGCGTCGGCTCAGCACCTCGTACACCGAGGGATAGGCCGGGCGCTCGATGTAGCGGCCGGCGCCGGGTTCGGCGCGCAGGTCGCCATCGGCCCAGACCACGCGGCCCTGGCTGATGGTATGGCTCGGGACCCCGTGCACCGTGCGGCCCTCGAAGATGTTGAAGTCGACCCGCTGATGGTGCGTCTGGGCCGAGATTATCCGCGTGCCCTGCGGGTCCCAGAGCACCAGGTCGGCATCGGCGCCGACACGGATGGCGCCCTTGCGCGGGAACAGGTTGAAGATCTTCGCGGTGTTGGTGGACGTCAGCGCGACAAACTCGTGCATCGACAGGCGCCCGGAATTGACCCCGGCGTCCCAGAGCACCGCCATGCGGTCCTCGATGCCGGCAGTGCCATTGGGAATGCGGCTGAAATCATTGCGCCCGGCCGCCTTCTGCTCGGCGCAGAAACAGCAGTGGTCGGTGGCGGTGGTGTGCAGGTTGCCTGACTGCAACCCCCGCCACAGCGCCTCCTGATGCTCGCGCGGGCGAAACGGAGGGCTCATCACGTAGCCGGCGGCGGTGGCCCAGTCCGGGTTGCGGTAGACGCTGTCGTCGATCAGCAGGTGACCGGGCAGCACTTCTCCATACACCGGCTGGCCCTTGGCCCGGGCGTAGGTGATCTCGTCCAGTGCCTCACGGGTAGACACATGCACCAGGTACACGGGTGTACCGAGGGTTTCGGCAATGCGGATGGCACGGCTGGCGGCTTCCCCCTCGACCTGCGGCGGGCGCGACAGCGGGTGGGCTTCGGGCCCGGTCAGGCCCTGTGCAAGCAGTTTCTGCTGCAGGTGGTAGACCAGCTCGCCGTTTTCCGCATGCACGGTCGGCACCGCGCCCAAGTGCAGGCAACGCTCGAAGCTGGCAACCAAGGTGTCGTCAGCGGCCATGATGGCGTTCTTGTAGGCCATGAAGTGCTTGAAGCTGTTCACTCCATGGTTCGCTACCAGCTCACCCATTTCCTCGGCCACCTGCTCGCTCCACCAGGTGACGGCGACATGAAACCCGTAGTCGGAGGCCGACTTCTGCGCCCAGCCGCGCCACGTATGAAAGGCCTCCAGCAGCGACTGCTGCGGATTGGGGATCACGAAGTCGATGATCGAGGTAGTGCCCCCGGCAAGACCCGCAGCGGTACCGCTGAAAAAGTCATCGCTGGCCACGGTGCCCATGAAGGGCAACTGCATGTGGGTATGAGGATCGATGCCGCCGGGCATCAGGTACTGGCCGCTGCCGTCGAGAATCTCGCAGCCGGCGGGGGGGTCGAGGTGTTCACCGATGGCGCGGATCAGGCCGTCGGCGCACAGGACATCGGCGCGGAAACTTTCTTCATGGGTAACCACGGTGGCGCCACGGATCAACAGAGACATGCCGTTTTTCCTCGCAGGCTGACCGGTCTTGGCCGGTTCTTGAAATTATGCTCGTGTCAGCGGCTGGAGGAGGAAAGATGCAATCCTGTCAGGCCTGACAAGAATGAAATCTAGATGCTGATCGGATAATGATCAAGAAAATATTTTATAAGCTTATTCAAATTATAACTTATTGAATTATAAGGATTTAAAACATAAAGAGCTAAAATGGTGAGGCCTCTCACCATTTTGACGCACTTGACAAGATGCGAATTTGAACGAGATTTTCCATGCAAAATCAGTCGTTTGAAACCTGCCTTCGAGGCGCGGGCGACGGTGAAAAAATCAGCGCTGCACCAGATTGAAACCTGCCGTGGCGTGCCGGCCAGGCTCATGGCGGACCAGGGAGACCGCCAGCAACTGCCCTGTTGCAGAAGAATGCGTCGAAAGATCAGTGAGTTACCTCCGGTTGGCGACGGCCATGCGGGACGGCTTCGGTCGACCCGGCACGCTTATTGAGTGCGGTCGCAACCGCCAGGCCGGACCGGAGGAGGAGTACTGGTGGTGTGTGCACTCCGGCCATCGCGTTAGCCCGATGAGCAAACAACTAGAAAAATCTGGAGAAGGCCCCATGCAACAGAGCAGATCGCAGGTGATCGAGCAGGACGGGTTGTATGAGTTGTCCGCGGGCAGCGATGTCCTCGACAGCCCTCGCTACAACCACGACATCGCGCCCACCAAGGTGCACCAGCGCACCTGGAACAAATGGCACATCACGGCCCTGTGGGTGGGGATGTCCATCTGCGTGCCCACCTACACTCTCGGCGGCGTGCTGACAGCCTACTTCGGCCTGAGCGTGGGCGAGGCGCTGCTGGCGATCCTGGTGGCCAACCTCATCGTGCTGATCCCGCTGACGCTCAACGCCTTTCCCGGTACCAAGTACGGCATCCCGTTTCCGGTGTTGCTGCGCTCATCGTTCGGCATCCTCGGCTCCAACGTGCCGTGCCTGATCCGCGCGGTGGTGGCCTGTGGCTGGTTCGGTATCCAGACCATGTTCGGCGGCCTGGCCATCCACCTGTTCCTGGGTTCGGTGTTCGACGACTGGAAGGCGCTCGGCGGTACGGGTGAGGTCATCGGCTTCATGCTGTTCTGGGCGCTCAACCTGTGGGTGGTGCTGCGCGGCGCGGAGTCAATCAAGTGGCTCGAAGTGCTGTCTGCGCCATTGCTGGTGGCGGTCGGTTTCGGCCTGCTGCTGTGGGCATTGCCGCACATGTCGATGACCGAACTGCTGGCCCAGCCGCCCAAGCGTCCCGAGGGCGCCAGCGTGGTCGGCTACTTCTGCGCGGGCCTTACCGCCATGGTCGGTTTCTGGGCGACGCTGTCGCTCAACATTCCCGATTTCAGCCGTTATGCCAAGAGCCAGAAGGACCAGATCCTCGGGCAGATCCTTGGGCTGCCACTGACCATGTTCCTGTTCGCATCCCTGGGGGTGGTGCTGACCGCGGCGTCGGCCTCGCTGGTGGGCGAAACGGTGTCCGACCCGGTGAGCCTGATCGGCCGTATCCAGAGTCCGGGATGGGTAGCGCTGGCCATGGCCTTGATCGTCATCGCCACGCTGTCGACCAACACGGCGGCGAACATCGTCTCGCCAACCAACGATTTCCAGAACATCGCACCCAGGCTGATCGGGCGCAGCCGCGCGGTCTGGCTCACCGGTTTCATCGGCCTGGCGCTGATGGGCCATGAGCTGTTGAAAAAGCTTGGCTGGATCGTTTCCGACCTGAGCCTTGAAAGCGTCTATTCCAACTGGCTACTGGGCTACTCGAGCCTGCTCGGGCCGATCGCCGGGATCATGGTGGTGGACTACTTCCTGATCCGCCGGCAGCGCCTGGACCTTGCCGGTTTGTACCGCGACGACGTCTACCCGGCCTGGAACTGGGCGGGATTCGCCGCCTTCGGACTGCCGGTGGGGCTTACCGTCATGTCGATAGGCAACAGCAGCTTCAGCTGGTTCTACGACTACGGCTGGTTCACCGGCTCGCTGTTGGGCGGGGCACTGTACTACGTGCTCGGTGCCCTGGCGGCGCGCAGCCCGGCACGTCTGGTCAAGCCGCTTCCCTGACGTTCACGGCCGCGTCACCGGCGCGGCTTCATGAAAACAACGACATGCAGACAATAACCGCCTGAGGAGACACCCCATGAGTCCCGCCCAGCAAGTCCTGCACTCCACCGAACACCACGTCGACAGCGCGCGCCTGTGGCAATCGCTGATGGACCTCGCGCGCCTCGGCGCCACGGCCAAGGGCGGCGTCTGCCGTCTGGCACTGACCGACCTTGACCGCCAGGCCCGTGACCTGTTCGTGCAGTGGTGCGAAGCGGCCGGTTGCAGCGTCAGCGTCGACGCGGTCGGCAACATCTTTGCCCGACGCCCCGGACGCAATCCCAACCTGCCGCCCGTGATGACGGGCAGCCACATCGACACACAACCTACTGGCGGCAAGTTCGACGGCTGCTATGGGGTGATGGCGGGGCTGGAGGTGATCCGCACCCTCAACGATCTGGGCCTGGAAACCGAGGCGCCGCTCGAAGTGGTGGTGTGGACCAACGAGGAAGGCTCGCGCTTCGCGCCCTGCATGATGGGCTCAGGCGTGTTCGCCGGCAAATTCACGCTTGAGGAGACCCTGGCCAAGACCGATGCCGAGGGCGTCACTGTCGGCGAAGCGTTGAGTTCCATTGGCTATGCCGGAGCGCGGGCCGTGCTCGGACATCCCGTCGGCGCCTACTTCGAGGCGCATATCGAGCAAGGACCCATTCTCGAGGACGAAGCCAAGACCATTGGCGTGGTGCTTGGGGCCCTCGGGCAGAAATGGTTCGACCTGACCCTGCGCGGCGTCGAGGCCCACGCCGGCCCGACCCCCATGCACCTGCGCAAGGACGCCCTGGTCGGCGCCGCCGCCGTGGTCGAAGCGGTGAACCGTGCGGCGCTCGGCCATCAGCCCCACGCTTGCGGCACGGTCGGTTGCCTGCAGGCCTACCCCGGTTCGCGAAACGTGATCCCCGGCGAAGTGCGCATGACCCTGGATTTCCGCCACCTTGAGGGCGACCACCTCGACGCGATGATCAGTGAAGTGCGTGCCGTGATCGACGCCACCTGCGCCAAGCATAGCCTCAGCCACGAGCTCACGCCCACGGCCAACTTCCCCGCGCTGTACTTCGACCCAGGTTGCGTCGATGCCGTGCGCGCGTCCGCGCATGCCCTCGGCCTGGCGCACATGGACATCGTCAGCGGAGCAGGGCATGACGCCATCTTCCTCGCCGAACTGGGGCCAGCGGGGATGATATTCGTGCCCTGTGAGGGGGGAATCAGCCATAACGAAATCGAAAACGCCACGCCGCAGGACCTGGCGGCCGGTTGCGCGGTATTGCTGAGGGCGATGCTGGCGGCTTCAGAGGCGATAGCGGAGGGACGATTGGCGGCGTGATCATCCAGAGCCGCCGCCGGCCCTGTATGCCGGCGTGCGGCCTCCTCCCGGAGCTCGCTTGGCGCATCCTGTGAAATCAATTCCACAGTGATGTGAATAAATGCCACCAATAGGAATCACCAGAACGAATAAGATGGCGTCCGCTAAATTGAGGATCCATCTGCATGACCGCGTTCGAAAATCCTGTCGCATCGCCAGTCAGCGCTCGCCGCGCGACTGTCGGTAGCCTGATCCTGGCCATCTCGGCCTTCCTGATTGTCACCACCGAGTTCCTCATCGTTGGCCTTCTGCCCGCGCTGTCACGAGACCTGGACCTGTCGATTTCCGCTGCCGGACAGCTGGTGACCCTGTTCGCCTTCACCGTGATGGTCGCCGGCCCACCCTTGACGGCGGCCCTGGCGCACCTTGACCGCCGCCGCCTGTTCGTCGGCATCCTCGTGCTGTTCGCCTTCTCCAATGCGCTTGCAGCGGTAGCGCCGAACGTGTGGGTGCTGGGCGTGGCGCGCTTCCTGCCAGCGCTGGCACTGCCGGTGTTCTGGGGCACGGCGAGCGAAACGGCAGCCAGCATGGCCGGTCCCGGCCGCTCCGGCCAGGCCATTGCCCGGGTTTACCTGGGCATCTCCGCTGCATTGCTGCTGGGCATTCCGCTGGGCACGCTGGCCGCCAACGCCATCGGCTGGCGTGGTGCGTTCTGGGCGCTGGCAGCCCTGTCGCTGCTGATGGCCCTGGCCATGCTGGCCTGGATGCCGCGGGTAGCACGCACGCCGCGCCTGGACTTCGCCAGCCAGGCACGGATCTACCGCGAGCCGTATTTCCTTGGCAATGTGGCATTGTCGGTGGTGGTCTTCACCGCCATGTTCACCGCCTATACCTATCTGGCGGATATTCTCGAGCGGCTTGCTGGCGTCGCCCCTGACCTGGTGGGCTGGTGGTTGATGGGCTTCGGCGCTATCGGCCTGGTCGGCAACTGGCTGGGTGGCCGGGTAGTAGGCCGGGCGCCGCTCAAGGCGACTGCACTGTTCCTGGTGCTGCTGGCCCTGGGCATGGCGGCGATTGCACCACTGGCAGGTTGGCCGATTGCGCTTTGCGCGGCGCTGGCACTGTGGGGTGTGGCCAATACCGCGCTCTATCCGATTTGCCAGGTGCGGGTGATGGGGTCGGTGACGCACTCCCAGGCACTGGCTGGCACGACGAATGTGTCTGCTGCGAACGCGGGTATCGGGCTTGGAGCGGTGATTGGCGGGTTGGTCATCCCGGCGCTGGGGGTGGAGTCGCTGGGGTATGTGGCAGCTGGAATAGCGATGCTGGCGGTGGTGCTGGTACCTGTGGTCGGCCGGTTGGGCGCCCGCCGATAAGTCCATGGCTTGAGCCGACGCGGAACCAGTGGGCCCTCAAATCCCACTGGACAGGCACGGCACGGGAGAATCGTGAACACTGCTGATGTCTGCCACGCCTTTTCCCCGGCACTCGCTCATCCCAGCAGTTGCTTTGAAATAAGCCGGGAAATCTCGACGATGGCAGTCCTGCCGGTAAACTCGAACTTGACCTTGCCCAACGACGAAAAATAGATTTCCAGCTCTGAATCAAGATCGAACGTGCCTGACGTTTCCACCGAGTATGCGACGATGTTCTTGTAGGGCAGGGAGGTGAAATCCTTCTTGCTCCCGGTGATGCCTTGAACGTTGACTGCGATGATCCGCTTGTTGGTGAATACCACACCGTCCCGCATGGACTTGTAGGCATCGATCACCTTTTCGTCGTCCAGCAACAAAGCCGTGACGCGTTCGGCGTACTCGTCGTTCTGCTTCAGCTTGAAGAAACCTTTGTTGTTGAAGTCGATCATGTCCGAAAAGTCCCTGATATCGAATGGCGTTATCCTGCGCCGTCGATTGTAGGCCGCGCTCACCTTATCGGTCACGGTTATATGCATATATCCAACTCGTCTTCCACAGTCCTCTTCAGCGCTTGCCCATCTGGCCGCTTGGCGCTTAGCTAATCGGTGGCCTCTCTCGGCCCACCCGCCGAACGGGCCAGACCCTCTCATCAACCTATGGCGCGCAGACCGCCCGAGGGATGACGGCCGCGCGGATAACATCAGGTGCACGCCATGAGCACACCCTTGGATCTGAAAGCATTGAAGGCCCGCCAGCAAGCGGCATGGGCCAGCGGTGACTACGCCGTGATTGGCACGACCTTGCAGCTGGTCGGCGAACGACTGGCCGAGGCCTGCGACCTGCGCTGGGACGAACAGGTGCTGGATGTCGCTGCCGGCAACGGCAACGCCACCCTGGCCGCCGCGCGGCGTGGCTGTCAGGTGACCTCTACCGACTACGTGCCGGAGTTGCTGAAGCGCGGTGAAGAGCGCACGCGGGCCGAACGTCTGAACAATGTGGTATTCCAGGCAGCTGACGTTGAAGCGTTGCCGTTTGACGACCGGACGTTCGATGCCGTGATTTCCACCTTCGGCGTGATGTTCGCTCCCGACCAGGCACAGGCCGCCAAGGAAATGATCCGGGTATGCCGGCCCGGCGGCAGGATCGGGCTGGCCAACTGGACGCCCCAGGGCTTCATTGGCCAGATGTTCAAGACACTGGGACGCCATGTGCCACCCCCCGCTGGAGCTCTGCCTCCGTCTCGCTGGGGGGATGAAGAGCAGCTGCACCAGCTGTTCGGGGATGCCGTTGGCTCGGTCAACGCGACCCGCCAGCATTTCAACTTCCGTTATCGCTCTGCGGCGCATTTCATCGAGGTGTTCAGGACCTGGTATGGCCCAGTGCACAAAGCCTTCGCTTCACTTGACGGTGACAAGGCCGCCGCCCTGGAGAAAGACCTGACCCAGTTGCTCGATGACAACAACGTGGCGGGCGCCACCTCGCTGGTGGTGCCCAGCGAGTACCTCGAAGTCGTCGTCCGGCGACGCTGAAGACAGGCTTCCAGGCCGGCAGATCAATGGAACGGGAACAGGTAGTTCATCCATGCCGCCATGCGCAGGAGGATCTTGCGCATGATCGCCACATGGTGGAAATGCTTGCTGTACAGCGCCGCCTGGCCATAGGCGCCGCCTGGCAGGAGCCCGGCGTATTGGGCGTAGTCCGGGTCGGTGATCTCGATGATCACCGGAACCCGGCCGGGTGGGGGTAGGCCGGTGTAGCTGATCAGGGTGCCGGAGGGTTGTATCTGGCCTTCGCCTATGACCGTGATGACATCTTTCACCCGGCCCTTGAACACCCTGCCCGGGATGCCGTCGAACGCGACCTCGGCTTCATCCCCGGGCGTGAGGCGCAACAGGCTGTTCTGCCGCATCCACGCGGCGAAGTACTGGTCGTCATCGGGAATGAACACCATCGACGGGCGCAGCGGCAGCTTGCTTGCCATCATCCCGGCGCGCAACGAAACATGGGTGACGAAACCCCGGCTCGGGGCCCGCACCACGGTGTTGTCCAGCTCGAACTGGGCGTTGTCGATCTGTGCCTGCAAGTCATCGACCCGGGCAATGGCCGCTTCCTGCTCGCGGCGAGTGCCGAAGTTGCGCTTGATCAGCTCGTTGATCCTGAACAGGTCGCCCCGCGCCGCCAGTTGCTGGGCCTTGAGCGACTTGAGCCGGTTCTGGAACGGTTCGGGATCGATGCGAAACAGCACGTCTCCCGGTTCCAGGCGCGTGTTGGCGCGCACGGGCACTTCGACCACCCGACCGGTGACGACCGGGATCACCGGCACCGAGGCGAAGTAGGAGCGCGCCACTTCCGAGTAGGGATGGTTGTAGTTCATCAGCAGGATCAGCGTGCCGATCAGCACGATACCGCCCAGCACCGCGGTGGGAACCGTCCATTTGTTCAGCGGGATGCGGAATACCTTGAAAATGGTCACGCAGATCGCCGAGTAGGTCAGGATCAGCAGCAGGTCCATGGGTCACACCCCGCGTTCGACGCGGGACTCCAGTCCTGCTTGATCTTCCAGCCGCTGGACCCGTCGGCGCAACTCGGCCAGCTCTTGTGTGAGCTCAGCTTCGCCTCTGCTCATCTGCTTGCCTGTCGCAAACCCCCAGCCCCGATCCTCCCGGTACAACATCGCCCAGATCCAGAGGAAGGGCCACAACGCATGGAGCGTGAACAGGCTCACCCAACCCGCTGCGTGGATCGCGTCCTGGTGTGGGTGATTGCGGTGTACGGCGATTTCATAGGGAATGTCGTGCAGCACGATGATCCCGTAGAAAAGAACCAGCGCCGCGAAGATGAGAATGCCGAGCGCAATATGATCGAGCATGATCGTTCTCCTGGAGGAAGGGGTAAGCCTTCACGAGTTGAATCACACGGCTGGCTAAACGAGTTTGGACCCGGCGCACACGGCAGGGGCGTTGGCTGACAAACGGCATGCAACTGTCAGAAACCGACCCTCCGGCTTGACCTGCTCCGCTGTCGAGTTTCCTATTCGGTGGAAACACTCCAGGAGAGCAATCAACATGAGCGAAACGAGCCACGTGTCGCCGGCCACGCTGCGCAAGGTCACCAGTGCCGCAGCGGTTGGAAACTTTGTCGAATGGTTTGATTTCGCGGTCTACGGGTTCCTGGCGACAACGATTGCCGGACAGTTCTTCTCAAGCAGCGATCCCGGTGCGGCATTGCTGCAGACCTTCGCGGTCTTTGCGGTCGCCTTCGCGCTGCGCCCATTGGGCGGCATCGTGTTTGGAGCGCTCGGCGACCGTCTGGGCCGCAAGCGCGTACTGTCGGCAACCGTGTTGCTGATGGCCGGTTCCACCACGGTGATCGGCCTGCTGCCCACCTATGCCAGCATTGGTCTGCTGGCGCCGGTATTGCTGACGATCACCCGTTGTGTCCAGGGCTTTTCCGCGGGCGGCGAGTACGCAGGGGCGTGCGCCTACCTGATGGAGCATGCACCGAGCGACAAGCGGGCCTGGTACGGCAGTTTCATCCCGGTCTCCACGTTTTCGGCCTTCGCCTGCGCGGCCGTCATGGCGTACCTGCTGGAGGCCAGCCTGTCACCCGCAGCCATGAGCGAGTGGGGCTGGCGCGTGCCATTCCTGGCAGCGGCTCCGCTGGGCCTGGTAGGTCTCTACCTGCGCTGGCGGATGGAGGAAACCCCTGCGTTCCGCCAGGCCATGTCCGAAGACCATACCGTTGCCCATTCGCCGCTGCGCGAAACGCTCGGGCAGCAGAAGGGCACCATCCTGCGGCTTGGAGCATTCATCTCGCTGACGGCGTTGTCGTTCTACATGTTCACCACTTATTTTGCGACGTACCTGCAGGTGGTGGCACACCTGGGACGGTCGCAAGCGTTGATGGTAACGACCCTGGCCTTGCTGTTCGCGGCCGGTATCTGTCCGCTGGCAGGGGCCTTTTCGGACCGCGTCGGCCGACGCAAGACCATCGGCGCGACCTGCCTCTGGGTGATCCTGACGGTATCCCCCGCCTATTGGCTGGCGAGCTCAGGCAGTGTTGCCGCAGCAATCGCCGGGGTCTTCATGCTGGCTGTTGGCGCGGTACTGTCGGGCGTCGTGACCGCGGCCTTGCTGTCCGAAGTCTTTCCTACCCGCACCCGCTACACGGCGTCGGCGATCACCTATAACGTCGCCTATACCTTGTTTGGCGGTACGGCTCCGCTGGTTGCGACGTGGTTGATCAGCCAGACGGGCAGCAGCCTGGCACCGGCGTTCTATCTGGTAGTGATCGCCTTGCTGGCCTTGGCGGGAGGCCTGGCCTTGCCAGAGACGTTCCGTATTTCGCTGCATGGCGATCCTGCAGCCGAGCCCGTCGACGCGGCGACGGGTGTTCGATCATTGGGGTGAGCCACTGGTCGCCGGTAGCGCAGGCACCTGCTCCAGGGTCCACACTTTAATGTGCGACTCTGAAGGAGGCGTACACGATGAGCACTACCTCACTGGGCGCGGTCATGGCGGCAGTGATTGCCGCAGCCAGCCAGTCAGCGCTCGCAGACTCGACGAACGATTACTACGGGACCGGTACCACGAACGAATCGACTTCTGCCCAACCTTTGACACGTACGGCACCAGCCATCGATCAGGATGACGCAGCCGACATTGCGGACGACAGCGTCCAGGCAACGGGAAGAAACGGTTCACACTCCATGCATCCCCCCGCACCCGTGGAGGCCGATCAGGTCGCCGAGGATCAATCGAAAGAGCCGTGACGCAGTACCTGCAGGGGCTGGCAAGCACGCTCCTGCAGGGTCCCGGCCAGGTCCTTGGCGTGTCCTCAGCGAGTCTGCTTGATGTGCGCGCGTACGCACTGGATCAGTTCGAGCAGACGCTCATCCTCGACCGGCACAGAGACGTCCACGGTATGCTGCCGCTTCGGCTGCTCGTCGGAGATCGTCACGATATACCGCTGGCAGTCTGCCGACCCCTTGGCGGGCACACACAGTTCGGCAGGCAGCTTGAAAAAGTCCGTGGCTTGCAAAAGATGCCGGATCCTCGATTGCTCCACCGGCGACAAGGTGTCCACATCCAGCCGTGACGCTTTGCAGAGGCCAGGCAAAAAGGCGATCCCGCCAGTCAGCTTCAACTCGATGTACATCAGAGTCACTCCTCTAGATCACAATGCCTACGGCGGCCCAGCCCTCGCTCACCGCCTTGTGCACGGTGCTGTCGATGCCATGCCTGCGTCCCGCCACATCCGCGGTGACCCGGGCGAAGCTGAGGAAGCCGCTGTCTGGCCTCACGCGTGGGTCCCTGAGCGCGTCGTACCAGATCCTGCCCGCTTTTTCCCAGGCATGGCCGCCGATGCGCGTGGCGACCTGGTAGAAGGCGTGGTTGGGAATCCCCGAATTGATATGCACGCCACCGTTGTCCTCGAAGGTACGCACGAACTGGTCCATGTGCTGGGGCTGCGGGTCCTTGCCGATGAGGTTGTCATCGAAGGCTGAGCCAGGATCGCGCATGGAGCGCAAGGCCTCGCCGTTTATACCGGGCGCGAACAGGCCGACGCCGATCAGCCAGTCAGCCTGATCGGCCGTCTGGCCGAGGGCGAACTGCTTGATCAACGCGCCGAAGACGTCGGCCACGGATTCGTTGAGCGCACCGGACTGATTGAAGTACACCAGTTGCGCCTCATCCTCGATGACCCCGTGGGACAGCTCATGACCGATGACTTCCAGCGCTATGGTAAAGCGGTTGAACAGTTCGCCGTCGCCGTCACCGAAGACCATCTGGGCCGAGTTCCAGAAGGCATTGTTGTAGTCCTCGCCAAAATGCACCGTCGCATCCAGGCGCATGCCCGCGTCGTCGATGGAGTTGCGGTCATACACCTGGGCAAAGAAATCGAACGTGATGCCTAACCCGTCGTAGGCTTCGTCGACGGCCAGGTCGCCCGTGGCCCCTTGCCCTTCAGCGCGGGCAAGGGTCCCCGGCAGCGTCTGGGTGCCCTTGGCGGTGTAGACGGTACGGCGTTTCTCGAGGCTCTGGGCCAACTGGACGGCTCGCTTGGTCTGCTGGATGTTCTGGTTCGAGAGCCGCATGGCCCGCAGGGTGTTGTCCACGGCCTTGGTGCGGATGGCGGCCTCGCGTTGCGATTGGGTGCCATTCCTGGCGATCGAATTGAGAATGTACGGGGGTACCAGGCAGAAAACCGGGTTTCGGCAATGCGTATGACGACACATGGCAGCTCTCCAGTCCAGATGGCCAGAGGCGTATCCGCCGGGGCATCTGTGGTCCGAAAGAGTGTTCAGCATAGTGCGCGGTGCGCGCATCGGCCAAGACTTCCGGTCGAAAAACCCGGATAATGCCGGCCTCTTCGCATTGCTCGTTATCACGGTGTTCCCGCATGGAAATCAAGGTCAACTTTCTCGACAACCTCCGACTTGAAGCCAAGTTCGATGACTTCACGGTGGTGGCCGATCAACCCATTCGCTACAAGGGCGATGGATCGGCGCCGGGGCCGTTCGACTATTTCCTGGCTTCGTCGGCCTTGTGCGCGGCCTACTTCGTGAAGCTGTACTGCGAAACCCGCAATATTTCCACCGAGAACATTCGGCTGTCGCAAAACAACATCGTCGACCCCGAAAACCGCTACAACCAGATCTTCAAGATCCAGGTCGAACTGCCTGCGGACATCTCTGCGAAGGACCGCCAGGGCATCCTGCGCTCCATCGACCGCTGCACGGTGAAGAAGGTGGTGCAGACGGGCCCGGAGTTCGTGATCGAAGAGGTGGAAAACCTCGATGCCGATGCCCAGGCATTGCTGATGCTCGATGCGGATCCAGAGGCGCGCACCTATATCGCGGGCAAGGACCTGCCGCTGGAGCAGACAATCGCCAACATGTCCGCGATTCTGGCGGACCTGGGCATGAAGATCGAAATCGCCTCGTGGCGCAATATCGTGCCCAACGTCTGGTCGCTGCATGTCCGCGACGCGCACTCACCGATGTGCTTCACCAATGGCAAGGGCGCCACCAAGGAAGGCGCGTTGGCGTCGGCGCTGGGCGAGTTCATCGAGCGCTTGAACTGCAACTTCTTCTACAACGACCAGTTCTGGGGCGAAGACATCGCCAACGCAGAGTTCGTGCATTATCCGAACGAGCGCTGGTTCCAGCCTGGCCGCAAGGATGAGCTGCCAGCGGAGATCCTCGATGCTTATTGCCTGAAGATCTACAACCCCGATGGCGAGCTGCGCGGCTCTCACCTGTACGACACCAACTCGGGCAACGAGGAGCGGGGCATCTGTTCGCTGCCGTATGTACGCCAGTCGGACGGCGAAGTGGTGTACTTCCCCTCCAACCTCATTGAAAACCTGTACCTCAGCAATGGCATGAGTGCCGGCAACACGCTGGAAGAAGCCCAGGTGCAGTGCCTGTCTGAAATCTTCGAGCGTGCGGTCAAGCGCGAAATCCTGGAGCGCGAGTTCACCCTGCCCGATGTGCCGCAAGAAGTGCTCGCCAAGTTCCCCGGCATCATGGCGGGTATCCAGGGGCTCGAAGAGCAGGGCTTCCCGGTACTGGTGAAGGATGCGTCGCTGGGCGGTGAACTCCCGGTGATGTGCGTCACCTTGATGAATCCGCGCACGGGTGGCGTGTTTGCCTCGTTCGGCGCGCACCCGAGCTTCGAAGTGGCACTGGAGCGCAGCCTTACCGAACTGCTGCAGGGCCGCAGTTTCGAAGGCCTGAACGATCTGCCCCAGCCCACCTTCGAAGGCTATGCGGTGACTGAGCCGAACAACTTCGTGGAGCACTTCATCGATTCGAGCGGCGTAGTGTCGTGGCGCTTCTTCAGTGCCAAGGCCGACTTCGAGTTTGTCGAGTGGGACTTCTCTGGCCAGGGTGAAGAGTCCAATGCCGACGAGGCCGCGACGTTGTTCGGCATTCTCAAGGACATGGGCAGGGAAGTGTACATGGCGGTATACGACCAGCTGGGCGCAACCGCTTGCCGCATCCTGGTGCCGGGTTATTCGGAAATCTACCCGGTGGACGACCTGATCTGGGACAACACCAACAAGGCGCTGTTCTTCCGTGCCGATATCCTGAACCTGCACCGCCTGGACAACGACGCCCTGCAGTCTCTGGTCTCGCGTCTCGAAGAAAGCGAGCTGGACGATTACACCGACATCAAGACCTTGATCGGCATCGAATTCGACGACAATACCGCCTGGGGCCAGTTGACCATCCTGGAGCTGAAGCTGTTGATCCATCTCGCCTTGCAGCAGTTCGAAGAGGCGAGGGACCTGGTAGGCGCTTTCCTGCAGTACAACGACAACACGGTCGAGCGTGGATTGTTCTACCAGGCGTTGAACGTGGTCCTGGAAGTGGTGCTGGACGAAGACCTCGAGCTGGAAGACTACGAAGTCAATTTCCGCCGTATGTTCGGCAACCCGCGGATGGATGCTGTGCTGGGGTCGGTGGACGGCAGCGTGCGCTTCCACGGCTTGACGCCGACCAGCATGAAACTCGAAGGCCTCGACAAGCACCTGCGCCTGATCGAGAGCTACAAGAAACTGCACAGTGCGCGGGCTGCTGCAGCGGTTCGGTAACAGCTTGGGGTCTTGTATAGAGCGCGGCGGCTAGGTTCTGGTCGCCCTCAGGACCAGGACAGGCATTGCGAAAGCCACCGTGCCGTCGGCACCTGCGAAGGCTCGCAGTGCCTGTTGCGCTTCTTGTTGCAACTGCTCGAACTGCGCATCGTCGAGCAGGCCGCCCAGCGTCCACACGCACGCTCGCTCGGTGGAAATCAGGGAGTTGATCGAGGCAAACCGTACTGTTCCCATGTGCTGTGTGACGGTCGCAGCGCTGACATTCGCCTCATGGCAGAGCGCGAGCAATCGCTCGCGGTCACCCAGCGCAAAGGGCGCACGGAACGCATCGGCCACATCATCGCCGAACAGACGCTGCAACACATCGGCCAGCGCGGCGTAGCCGGGCGAATGTTCCAAGGCGTCGCACACGGCGACGGCCAGGCGCCCGCCGGGGCGCAGTACCCGCAGCATCTCCCTCAGCGCGCCGGCGCAGTCATCAAAAAACATCATCCCGAATTGGCTGACGACCACGTCGAAGCTTTCGTCCGGGAAGGGCAGTGCCTCGGCCCGCCCGGCCCGCCATTCGATGTTCTCGTCCTTGCCCCGGGCTACCGTGAGCATCTCTTCATTGGCATCGAGTCCCACCACCTTTCCACCCGCACCGACGATCGCCGCCGCGGCGCAGGCCAACACGCCCGTACCGCATGCAACATCAAGCACCTTGTCGCCGCGGCCAATGCATGCCTCGGCCGCGACCCTCGGTCCCCACTGGTGGAACAAGGCCGGGACGAAGCACTGCTCGTAAACCTCGGCGGGGGAGCGCGGGGCTTGTTCTTCTTCGCAGCTGTTCACACTTCACCTCCGAAATTCATATCAGTATCGGTTTGCTGCGTCCGCTACACATTGATCGAGAAGGGGGTCAAAGCAAGGAGAAGCAGGAACGAGACTTTTCGCACGTTCCAGTGTTCAGCGACGCGGTCAACGAGGCCCTTGTCTTCCTCAAGGTCGCTGTAGGTGATCCCCTGCTGCTGCACTACCAGCGCAATAGGTATACTCCGCTGTTTTCCGGTCACTTCGAAGACATCACCGTGCCGGATTACAAAAGGACTTCGCAGACGCTTGCCAGTCGAGGGCTCAGGTTGAGGTTACGCCCGCCACCACGGCGCTGGCGCAGCAACTGACAGCTGGTTTTGGCAACCCCATCGAGCGTCGCTTCACGTTCATGAACCGCTGACTTCGGTCGCGCCGCTTTCAACCTGCATCGAGTGAACTATGTTAACGCTGGAACAATTCTCGGGTTTTCTGATTGCCGCACTGCTCATCACCGCCACGCCAGGCCCGGACAACCTGATGGTGCTGGGGATGGGGATATCCAAGGGGCGCAAGCAGGGGATCGCGTTTGGCCTCGGTTGTGCGATGGGTTGCCTTAGCCATACGCTGCTGGCGGTCGTGGGCATCAGCGCGCTGATCGCCGCCTCGACCGTTGCGTTCACCCTGCTCAAGGTGGTGGGAGGGCTTTATCTGATCTGGCTGGGCTACAACGCCTGGCGCAGCTCCGGCGTGGTGAACGTCAATGCGGTTGCCCCCCTGGAAACGTCCTTGACCAGGCTGTTTTTCAAAGGCTGCATCGCCAATGCCGTCAACCCCAAGGTGGTGCTGTTCTTCTTGTCTTTCCTCCCGCAATTCGTGGTCGCTGACCGCGGCCATGTCGGCGCTCAACTCGCAGGGCTTGGCCTGGTCTTCACCGTTCAAGCCGCTATCCTGTTCAGCCTGCTCGGCTACTTCTCAGGGAGCATTGGCCAATGGCTGAGCCGGAAACCCAAGGCCGGACTGATCCTGGACCGGGTGGCCGGCACGGTGTTCATGGGGCTGGGTTTGAAACTCATCTTTACCCGATAGACCGCCGCGGACCTTCGTTGCCCGCGAAAATATCCGCTTGGGAACAGGCCTATCACTAGGCCTTTTCGTTATTTCGCATAGGGGGTCTAGAACTTTTCTTTATTAAGCGGTCTATGTGGATGAGCCACTCTGACGTCCAGCGCAAACCTGCGGGTTTGAGCCGCCAGAGGGCACACGTCCAATTGCCATTGAGGTTGCCTTCGCTCATGAAATTCCATGATCCCCGGAGAGTGCTCTTCGCCCTGTTCGCGCTTGCGGCAGTGGGCTCGGCATCCGCAACACAGATCAAGACCCCTACACACACTGACATCTCTCAGGTCGCGGTCGTTGAGTCACCCGTCCACAGCGTCGAAAATCCCTGGCCGAGCCTGGCCACTGTCGGCGATGCCCAAACCGTGCCGTTGGTTGCTCATGAAGACCGGGACTGGCATGACGATCGTCGGCATGATCGTAGGGACGATTGGCGTCGAGACGAATGGCGCAGGGATCAATGGCGTAGAGAACAAGCCCGCCGAGAAGCCGATCGCCGTCGCGATTGGGAGCGCCACCATGATCGGCGCATGGGTCATCGGCACGAGGATGAGCGTCGTTACTATCGTCGCTAGTATGAAGCTGTCCGAAGGGGTTTAATCTCTCGGTACAGCTCTCTACGAGGTGTAAGACGATGACGACCAGCAAAAACACGATATGTCTCTGGTATGACGGCACTGCCCTTGATGCTGCAATGTTCTACGCCCAGACGTTCCCGGACAGCGCAGTAGGCGCCGTTTATCGTGCACCGGGCGATTATCCTGCGGGCAAGGAGAACGACGTGCTCACCGTCCAGTTCACTGTGATGGGCATCCCATGCCTCGGGCTGAACGGAGGGGATGCATTCAAGCATGACGAGGCTTTCTCGTTCCAGGTCGCAACGGACGACCAGGCCGAGACTGACCGCTTGTGGAACGCGATCATCGAGAACGGTGGCCAGGCGAGTGCATGCGGCTGGTGCAAGGACAAGTGGGGGGTGTCGTGGCAGATCACGCCACGTGTGCTGACCACCGCGATCGCCAGCCCTGACCGGGCAGCGGCCAAGCGAGCGTTCGAGGCGATGATGGGCATGCAAAAGATCGACATCGCTGCAATCGAAGCTGCGCTGAAGGGTTGACCACTGCGGGCCAAAGCCTAGCCCCACGACCCGCGGGGCTACACAGGCTGTTGTTCATCAGATTCGCTGGCACCGTCGTCCAGCGAATCCGATGCGGCCTCCAGCGCCGTCTCTGCCTCAACGGTACGCCAGCCATCGTGCGAGCCCAGCAGCGCAAGCGTGCTCGCGTCCTCGCATAACCGGTCGATATCGATATCCCGTTTTTGACATATGCGCAGTTCTGCATTGCTCACAGGCGTATTCTTGAACATGATGATTCTCCGCAAAGCTGCCCTGTCTTAGTATAGGTCCGCGCTGGAAACCGCTGGCGCGCGCGGCCATACAGCGGCACAACTTCGATCCAAGTGACGGAAACCAGGTGAGCATCAACTTCGATCTTAACGACCTTCAGGCCTTGCGTGCCGTAGTCGAAAATGGCAGTTTTCGCCGCGCGGCTGACTCAGTCCGTATCACGCAGTCAGCGCTGAGTCGCCGCATCGAAAAACTGGAGACAGCCTTGGGTGTCAAGCTCTTCGAGCGGACGACGCGAAAAGTGTCTTTGACCAATGTCGGGCGAGCATTTCTGCCCCAGGTCGAAAGGCTCCTTGATGACCTGGATCTGGCGCTGCTCAGCATCGGCGACGGAGGCGCAATGCGCCGTGGCACCCTTACAATTGCGTGCGTGCCGTCTGCTGCGTACTACTTCATGCCACAAGCAATTCGAAACTTTCATGGCCAGTATCCCAGGATCAAGATAAAGCTGATCGACGCTTCCGCGAACGAAGTCAGCGCTGCTGTAGCGTCCGGTGAAGCGGATTTCGGCCTGAGCTTTACCGGAAATCTTGCTCCGGAGATCGAATTTGTACCCTTGCTGGAAGAACGCTACGTCATTGCCTGTCGAAAAGACCACCCGCTGGCGTTGAGAGACAGCGTCTCCTGGTCCCAGGCCTACGAACATGACTACATAACGCTCGATAGATCATCGGGTAACCGGCTGGTGCTGGACCGTGCGCTTCCGGGACTACAGGTCGACAAGGACAGTATCTGCGAGGCTCGGCATGTCACCACGGTGCTCGGTCTGATCGAGGCAGGACTCGGGATCGCCGCCGTCCCGTCGATCGCCATGCCGATTTCACCCCATCCAATCCTTGCCAGCGTTGCGCTGGTGGAGCCTGAAGTCGTAAGGCACATGGGATTACTGAAGCGCCGCGGGCGTACGCTGACGCCTGCGGCTCTTGAGTTGGAACGCCTGATCAGGCAGTTGCCAGGCGTATCAGCGGGGGACTGAGTCCAGCCCGGTGGCCCGAACAGCGACCTGCGCTTCGGAGGACGAAAGGTACTCCAGCAGCTTTTTCGCTTCGGCCGGATGATCCGCACTTTTTGGAATACCGGCAGCGTAACGGGTCACCGACTGCACATTCTCAGGGATTTTGCCCACGAAGCTGACGCCCGGAACCGGCAACAGTTCAGCGACCTGCTGGAAACCGATCTGATAGTCCCCTTTGGCAACCACGGAGGCAACCGGTATGCGTTCTATCATCTTGCTCTTGGGGGCGAGCTGTTGCTGCATATCGAGCTTCCTGAAAAGCTCTTTCTCGATGTAGACGCCGCTTGCGCTGTCTGAGTAGGCGATGGACCGAGCGCCCAACAGCGTCTGTTTCAACTCGGCCTCGGTACCAATGGCAGGCTTGTCAGCGCCCGCTTTGACGACCATCCCGATCCGGGAGTCCGCGAGTTCGACACGAGAACTCGGGTCAACCTTGCCCTGCTTGATCAGTTCATCAAGCGCGTAGCCCACCATGATTACCACATCGGCATGTTCACCTCGGGCCAGGCGATTGGGAATCGCTTCCTGGGCCTTGCCCATCGAAGGGCCCAGCACTGTTTTCAGCGCATTGCCGCTGTGTTCCGCATACTGCGGACCCAGTCGCTGGTACGCGGGCGTGAAACCGCCAGATGTCATTACCGTCAGATCCTCAGCTTGAGCAAGATTTCCGTACGCACAGCCGACGAGGGCCAGAATCGATAGGGGTTTGAAAAGGGTTTTCATGACGACATCCTTCAAGCGGTAGCGAGTGACTGGGTGCCAAGGCGACGATAGAGAACCAGGGTCGCGGTGAACGCACACAGAGCGGCGAATATCATCCAGTAAGCGGGCGCAGCCTTGTCGCCGGTCAGGTGGATGAGCCAGGTAGACATGGCAGGGGTAAACCCACCAAACACGGCGGTCGCCAGGCTGTAGGCCAGCGAGAAGCCAGCGACCCGTACTTCCACCGGCATGATTTCCGTAAGTGCGGGGATCATTGCACCGTTGTAGATGCCGTAGAGGAAGGAGAACCACAGCAGCACTTCGAGCATGTGAGCGAAGCTGGGTGCCTGAGCAAGAAAGGACAAGGCGGGATAGGCAGTCAGCACCGTCAGCATCGACATTGTTGCCAGCAGAGGTTTGCGTCCAAATCGATCACTCAAAATGCCGCCGATGGGTAGCCAGATGAAGTTCGATACGCCCACCAGCAGCGTCACGATCAGCGCATCGCTTGTGCTCAATTGCAACACCGACCTGCCGAAGGTAGGGGCATAGACCGTGATCATGTAGAACGCGGTGGTGGTCATGGCGACCATCAGCATCCCCAGGATGACAATGCTGGCATTGCTGTAGAGCGTGCCAAACACCTGTTTCATCGTTGGGCGATGCTTGCGCGTCGAGAACTCTTCTGTCTCCTGAAGGCTACGACGCAGCAGGAAGATGAATGGAATGATCAGACAGCCTACTGCGAAAGGAATCCGCCAGCCCCATTCCGACAGTTGCGCAGGGGCGAGCCATTGATTCAGCGCGTATCCCAGTGCGGCGGCCACTACGATGGCTACCTGCTGACTGGCCGATTGCCAGCTTGCGTAGAATCCTTTACGGCCAGGTGTGGCCATCTCCGCCAGATAGACAGACACGCCGCCCATTTCCGCGCCTGCGGAAAATCCTTGGAGCAACCGCCCCAGAAGCACCAGCGCAGGTGCCCATAATCCAATGGTTGCATAGCCTGGCACCAACACGATCAGCAGGGTGCCGCTGGCCATGATCGCCAATGTGACTATGAGGCCTTTGCGACGCCCCACGTCATCGATATAGGCGCCGAGCAGTACGGCGCCGAGAGGCCGCATGAGGAAACCTGCGCCGAAGACCGCAAAGGTCATCATCAGCGAGGCAAACTCGTTGGAGGCAGGAAAGAATGCCCGGGCGATCTGGGTGGCATAGAAGCCGAACAGGAAGAAATCGAATTGCTCCAGGAAGTTCCCGGAAGTGACCCGGAACACCATCCCGGCCTTGGATTTCCCCTTGGGCGCCAGGCGTGACGTCTGATTCATATTGTTCTCCAGCGTTTTTAGAGTGTTTGTAACCGCTTGTAACTGGAGAGTGTGTGGGAACATGGCGGGAACGATAAACGTTGTTTTTTCATTGATTGATGCGTGATTGCGATCAATCCCTGTACAGATTTTCGGAAGCAGGGGCATCCTGTTGCCTGAAGGATCCGGCTGAATCAGCTATACAGCCTTGATCCACTTATCAGCCTGTAAGGACATTCAATGTTGCGCATACTCGGCAAAGCGTCGTCGATCAACGTGCGAAAGGTGCTCTGGACCTGCGCGGAAATCGGAATCCCCTTCGAGCGAGAAGATTGGGGAACAGGGTTCAAATCAACCCATGCACCTGAGTTCGTGGCACTCAACCCCAATGCAATGGTACCGGTCATCCAGGATGGAGACTTCACGCTTTGGGAATCCAACGCCATCATTCGATACCTGGCAGCCCGCTATGCACCGCAGCGGCTCTACCCGACCGAGGCGCGAGCCAGGGCAAGCGTGGATCAATGGATCGATTGGCAGGCTTCGGATCTCAACAGGTCCTGGAGTTACGCGTTCATGTCATTGGTGAGGCAGTCTGCCGAGCATCAGGACCGCGGTGCGCTGGCGGCAGGGTGCAATGAGTGGACCCGGCATATGCAGATCCTGGAGCGACAGCTCGACTCGACAGCTGCCTACGTCGCAGGCAGTGAATTTACTCTGGCGGATATTCCGATCGGTCTGTCGGTTAATCGATATTTCGAGACACCGTTCGATCAACCTCAACTGCCGGCTGTGCGCGATTATTACGAGCGGTTGAGTCTTCGGCCGGGGTATCTGTTGTACGGGAAGAACGGTACCCCTTAGCAAGCTGAGTCTGCTTGGCCTGCGAGCTAGAAGAAGCTGCGCTGTGCCTTGAACGTCACAACCCCGTCACAGAACGTGTTGATTCCGACGTACGCATCGCAGCCGCTGCCACTCAAGTCCGAGTTGCTGTAGACCAGGTTCAGGTCCATCCCGAGCCACGGCCGGGAAAGTTCCAGGGACCAATCGTTGAAGGTATCCACCTGGCTCCCGCCGCCAATGGTGAACGGTGTGCCCAGGCGGTGATGGGCCAGCTTGACGGTGACGCCTATATCAAACATCGGCAGTTGCCCGAAGTCGGCGAACAAGGTGCCCGTGCGGTTATCGGGATTGTCGTTCAGCGCCCCGCCCAAGCGGCTGCCGAACACCGACAGGCCACCGTACAGGGCGTAGCTGTCATTGCCCGAGATGTCCGGATAGCTGTAGTGGATCAAGCCCACTTCATAACCCAGGCTGGTGTCGAAGCGGTGCTTGTAGCCCATGTAGCTGTCCAGCTGCAGGGTGGAACTGGAGGTGATGCCCATGCTCGGCGCGTATTGGCCGAAGTACCAGCCGCTGGAGTGACTGAAGTCCAGCCCACCGTGAAACGAGCCGACGGCGCTGGGCGATATCAGCCCCTGCGCCATGGTACGGGTCGCAGTGGTGCCCAGCTTGAAGTCGAAATCGCCCAGCTGGCGCTGGATTTGCTGGGCCAGCAGCGATGGAGTGAACAGCGTGGCTGCGATCAGCAGCAGCAAGGGCCTGGTCATGATCGTCCTCCTGGAAAGGGCGCTCTAGAGCGGGACAGGATACCTGTGTGGGCGGCTGGGGGAAACCGCTCGGGCGTCGCGGCACTGCATGCAGGGTGTCATGGCGGGAACCTCGTGAGCGACCTACACTGGTTATCCACTGGTATTCACTGGCGTTTCGCTCACCCTGAAGGTAGCCGTTCATGAAGATCGTTCTTGCGTTTGCTCTTGCCGCTTGTGCCGCTGGCCCTGTCATGGCCGCCGACGACATGAACCTCTGTGAAGTGAATCTGCAAAAGCTGCGAGACCTGCGCGCCTCCATCGCAGTGGTGCCCCAACCGCTGCTGGGGGAGGTACAGCACTTGAGAATGGATGCACAGGATGCCAAGGACAATAACGATCCCAAGAAATGCGTAGGCTTGACGTTGAAGGCACTGCAGAAGCTCAGGACTGCCGGAAAAAGCTGAAAATCCAAGGTAGGGGGCTGAAGGCGGGCGCTATGACTGTACCTTTCAGCCTATTCGGCCACATTATTAGCACGCTATCGATTAGGCTGGCATTCAGGCAGCGGTCCATCCGGCCGCTGCAGTGATGTCAGGAGTATGAAAACAGTGCGTCCTTTCCTCCCGTTTCAAGTCGCCGCCAGCCTGCTGATAGGTGTGGCCACCCCCATTTTCGCCCAGTCGACCGAGCTTGAAGACCAGGCCTTCACCCGCGCTTCTGCCATCGAGCAGAAGCTGATCGACTGGCGCCGTGATATTCACCAGCATCCAGAACTCGGGGATCAGGAAACCCGGACATCGGCCCTGGTCGCCGAACACCTGCGCAAGCTCGGCCTCGAGGTGCATACCGGCATTGCGCGCACTGGCGTGGTCGCCATACTCGAAGGCGGCAAGCCTGGGCCAACCGTTGCACTGCGCGCCGACATGGACGCCTTGCCAGTCAAGGAGCCCGAGGGCTTGCCATTCGCCTCCAAGGCCCGCGGGACCTATAAAGGCCAGGAAGTGGACGTCATGCATGCCTGCGGCCACGATGCGCACACCGCCATGCTGATGGCCACGGCTGAAGTACTGGCCGGGATGCGCGAGAACCTGCCGGGCAAGGTGATGTTCATTTTCCAGCCGGCGGAGGAGGGCTCAAGCCAGGCCCTGACGGGCGACAACAAATCCTGGGGCGCGAAGCTGATGCTGCAGGAAGGCGCGTTCAAGAATCTCAAGCCCGATGCGGTCTTTGCCGTGCACGTCATGCCCGGCCGTTCGGGTGAGCTCAGCTGGCGTACCGGCGCGACCACTGCCAGCAGCGATGACCTGCAGATCACCGTCACCGGCAAGCAAGGCCACGGCGGCATGCCCTGGAACACCGTCGATCCCATCGTGGCCTCTGCCCAGGTGCTCACCGGCCTGCAGACCGTGGTCAGCCGGCGCACCAACCTGACGCAGTCGCCCGCGGTGGTCACCGTCGGCATGATCCAGGGTGGCAGCGCGCCTAACATCGTTCCTGGCGAGGTGCAGATGGCCGGCACCATTCGCACCTACGATGAAGCGGTGCGTGCGCAGGTGGGCCGGGACGTCAAGCTAAGCGCCGAGAAGATTGCCGAAAGCGCCGGGGCCAGCGCCGAGGTTTCAGTGGTTCCGTCGTACAGCACCACCGTCAACGATGAAAAGCTCGCTGCCCAGATGGCGCCAGTGCTTGACCGCGCGGCCTCTGGCAAGGTTGCCGTGGCTCCATTGGTTGGCGCTGCTGAAGACTTTTCATTCTTCGCCCAGCAAGTGCCGGGGCTCTACTTCTTCCTTGGCGTTACCCCGGATGGACAGGACCCGGCTACCGCCGCGCCAAACCACAACCCGAATTTCTTTGTGGATGAGCGCGCGTTGGTGGTAGGGACGCGGGCGCTTTCGGCGCTGACCATCGAGTTCTTGAACAGCGGGAAGAAGGGCTGAAACCTCGCGTGAATGGCCTGGGCTTCGCCTAGGTCATTGGCGTCACCCGCTACACCCTCTACCCCCGATCAAAGATCAAGCGCTGGTCTGAGACGTCCTCTTGTATTACGGAGTTGAAACAATGTCGCTTCACATCAAGACACCTTTGCTGGAATCCCTGCCGTTGTCCCAGCGCAACGGCACGAGGGTCTGGTTGAAAATGGAGGCGCTGCAGCCTTCAGGTTCGTTCAAGATCCGCGGAATCGGCCATGCCTGCGAACAGCACCTGGCCAATGGAGCACGACGCTTCATCTCCTCCTCGGGCGGCAATGCCGGGCTGGCCGTTGCCTATGCCGGGCGACGGCTTGGGGTGCCCGTGGTGGTCGTGGTGCCCGAGACAACGTCCGAGCGGGCGAAGCATCTGCTAGCGCTGGAGGGAGCTGATGTCATCGTTCACGGGAAATCGTGGTTCGAGGCGAACGAGCTGGCGCTTTCGCTGAAGACCGCCGAGGACGCGTTTGTCCATCCGTTTGACGATCCCTTGCTGTGGGAAGGGCATGCCACGATGGTGGATGAAGTCGTGGCCGAAGGCGTGCGGCCAGACGCGGTGGTTCTGTGCGTGGGGGGAGGAGGCTTGCTCGCTGGAGTCGAGGCCGGGATGCGCCGTAATGGGCTTGGAGATGTGCCTGTCTATGCGATCGAGACCGAGGGAATGGCCTCTCTCGACGCTTCGGTGCAGGCAGGTCGATTGACCGAGCTGCCTGCAGTTTCAGGCGTGGCTACTTCGCTGGGCGCTCGACAGGTCTGTGCGCGGGCTTTCGAGATTTCGCAAGAGCGGGAGGTGGTGCCGGTGCAGGTGTCGGATCGAGAGGCGGTGGACGCATGTCTCGCATTCCTCGATGACCATCGCGTGCTGGTCGAGCCGGCGTGTGGGGCCTCATTGGCGGTGCTTTATGGCGCCAAGCTCCCGGTCAGTCATTTGGAGAATGTACTGGTGATCGTGTGTGGGGGATCGACGGCGACGGTCGAAGCGTTGCTGCATTGCAAATGAGATGGGATGGTCAGTAATGTTCGGCGAGGACAATAGGTCAGGCCCGGGTATGGAAACACCGGGCCTGACCTGTCAACGCTCCATGACATCCCTGTCGCTTCGATCACTGAGCAGCGTGAATGTCCACTGGCTCGGCACTGACCGGCACGGGTTCACCTCGCGGCAGGTCATTATCGAGTAGTGTTCCCACGCCGAACCCCTGCATGGCCAGCGAGACCCGCAGTGCTCTGCAGGCCATGCGGGAATCTACTTCAAACCCTGCGAGGGCGTGAAGCATGAGGCGATCCATGTCCGGCTTCCGTCCAGAGCCAGGCTGTTTACGCGCTTTGGCCATGGCGATCTCCTTTACTCGTCTTTTCCTTGCACCAGACCAGACCCCAAGTCTGCACCGGTGATAGGGTTGCTCTCCGGATCAGAGGTCGTGCGCAGTTTCATGGCTTCCAGGACCTGCATTTCCCCGGCGGACAACGTGACCGATGCCATACCATCACCACCGTCCACAGCAGGACCAGGGTTCTCGACGTATTCCCACTCGCTGCCTTCATTCCAAGGACCACGAACGTTGGGCTCTCCGGACATGTTGAAGTACTTGTTGGTGAATTCTGGCATGCCGGGGAGCTTGCCCTGCGGGAAGTTGGGTTGGATAGCGTGCAGCGCTTTTTCGAACGAAAGCTGGTGGGCGATTTCCCGCGTCATCAAGAAGCCGAGAGCCTCTTTCACACCCGGGTCATCAGTGACGTTCATCAGGCGTTCATAGACAATCTTGGCCCGCGCTTCTGCTGCGATATTTGAACGGAAGTCCGCGGTAGGTTCCCCGATCGTATCCACATAGGCCGCAGACCACGGCACGCCTGCGGAGTTGGTGAGTGGTGCACCCGCCCCATAGAGAATGCTCGTGATATGCGAATCGTTGCCCGCGCCATTGATGGCTCGGTACAGTTCCCCCTCTTCTTCCACGCCTTCGGCGAGTCGGCCCTTGGCTCCCTTGTTCAGCATCACGATGATGGAACCGACGATCTCCAGGTGGCTCAGCTCCTCTGTGGCAATGTCCATCAGCAGGTCTTTGCGGCCCGGATCGTCCTCGGCCAGCGCTTGGGTGAAATAGCGACTGGCGGCTGCAAGTTCCCCTTGGGCACCCCCAAACTGTTCAAGCAGAAGATTCGCGAGGCCAGGATTGGGCTGAGCAACACGCACGGTGTACTGCAAACGCTTGTTATGAATAAACATGGTCTACCTCTCAGGCTGGTTCCAGATACCGTCACTTTCTTACGGACGAGAAAATGTTGACGGCGCTGTCCTAAATTCCGAGAGGTTGAGGCGCAAGTTGGTGCTGTTTTTTTTTGGCGTCTGCGGACGAATGGATGTGCCGGAATAGTTCAACGAGGCCGCCGAATTGCACGGGCATATCAGCGTTTTCGCGTTCCCACAAATTGAGTGGCATGGCCCAACAGTGGCTTTACTCACAATGTTTGAAATCTGCCTCGAACCGGCCCGGCGCACGGCGCTCTACTCTACCTTGTAGTCCATTTTGCCATTGGTCAGTACAGCGAACCTCTCCACACCCCCGTGGACTCCAAGATATCGAACCACTCGTTCGTTATCGTTGACCAGGAGGTTACATGAGCAAGAAACCCGAAACCGGCCATGGCTTTTCAGACAATCCACAGAAAGTGCATGACGCAGGAGGCAAGGGCGGATCCCACCAGGATGTCAAGACCGACAGGGCCGAAAAGGCGCGCGTAGGTGGGCAGCACAGTAACGGCGGAAGCGATCGCAAAGGCGGTCGCTCCTAGCTTGATCGACCGCTGTACAGATGCGGTGGCAGGGCAGGTCTACGCGTTCGTCGAGCCGGCCTGCTCCTGCTCCAACCGCTTGAGCAATGCCCGCGCAACCGCCTCGGAAGAAGCCGGGTTTTGCCCAGTGATGAGGTGCCCGTCTTCGACCACATAGCTCTCCCAGTCGGCAGCCTTTGAATAGTGCCCACCCTTGGCCTGGAGCATGTCTTCCACCAGGAACGGCACTACTTGGGTCAGGCCCACGGCCTCTTCCTCGGAATTGGTAAATCCAGTGACTTTCTTGCCCTTCACAACGGATTGGCCGTCGGGGGCGTTGACGTTCTTCAGCACGCCGGGCGCGTGGCAAACGGCGCCAATGGGCTTGTTCGAGGCATAGATGGCTTCGATGAGCGTCTTCGAGTCCTGGTCTTCCGCGAGATCCCAGAGCGGTCCATGCCCACCGGGGTAGAACACCGCATCGAAGTCATAGGGGTCGATTTCCCCCAGCGGCACCGTGTCGGCCAGTGCGGCTTGCGCTGTGGTATCGCCGCGAAAACGTCGGGTTGCATCCGTCTGCGCGTCTTCTTCATCGCTCTTAGGGTCAAGCGGTGGCTGTCCGCCCTTGGGCGAGGCGAGGGTGACGTGCGCCTTGGCGTCGATGAATTCGTAGTAGGGTGAGGCGAACTCTTCCAGCCAGAATCCCGTCTTCTTGCCGGTGTTTCCCAACTGATCGTGTGATGTCAGAACCATTAGAATCTTCATGCTAGCCAATCCTCCGGGGGTGCATGGGCAGTGCGCCGATCGCCTGCATTAACGTGGGAAACCGTACGGCAGCAGTCGTTCAGTCTCTCGCCATGACGCGAAAGCACCTAACCATCAAATCCCACTACGATATGACCAATCGAAGATAAAGCGAGCCGCCGGTGCTGGTCCGCCATTGACGGCAGCACCGATGAGCGCGGCTCGCGTGACGCGCCTCTAGCCCGCGCCGATGCTGCCGCAGAAAAGAGGGCGGCTACCGTCGGCCGGGCTGGTGCTGACGAGCAAGGCGTAACCACCCTTGCTCAGCTCCGTCAGCGGCACCGGTGCCTGGGCCCAGTACCGGGAGCGCGGGGCCAGCGATGGATAGTCGACGCTGTCGGCCTGACGGGTCGTGAATGCCGGCTGCGCACTCAGTTGCTGGCATGAGCCAGCATAAATCGCGGTGACCAGGCGGCTTGGTACAGCCAGGTCATGGGGGACGCCGCCGACGGTGACCCAGATGCTGGTCTCGTCGTGCGCCGGGCTTAGCATGGCTCGAGCGATGTGCTCTGCGTTTTGCGGGGTAGCATTGAGGGGGACATCAACAATCTCCGATCTGCTTGCGCAACCTGACATTGCCCCTGCAGCCACTACCAACGCCAGCCAAGATATTCTGTTCATCACAGATCTCCTGAGTTGAGGTGCGTTAGTTCATCCCCCCTGTGGAGTCTAGTGGTCAGTTCCAGTTGCGCGATTGAGCTGATGGGTGGTCGTCAAATCACTGGTATGTGTAGCGGGCTCGACATGCCCTCGTCCTGCAGGTACACCATCAACAGCCTCAGTCCCTCATCTGCGACAACGGCCTCGCCACCTGCTCCAGCGACTTGCGCTCCGCCGCCACTCCCCATGTTGCCTGAACGACCGCCGCAGCGATCATCAATGCCGCGCCGATCAGACATCCATACAGCACGTTGGTGCGCTCCCCGGTCTCGATCAGCGCGCCGAACAATGTCGGGCCAATCAACCCGCCAAGGCCCGTGCCGAACGCATAGAACACGGCAATGGCCAGTGCGCGGATCTCCAGCGGAAAGGTCTCGGCCACGGTGAGGTACGCCGAACTGGCCGCAGCCGAGGCAAAGAAGAAAATCACCATCCAGGCGATGGTCTGTTGGGTCACGTCGATCAGTTCCTGCTGGAACAGATAGCCGCTCAGGGTAAGCAGCACGCCGGAGGCGAGGTAGGTACCGCTGATCATGATGCGTCGGCCGACCACATCGAACAGACGGCCGAGCAACAGCGGGCCGCAGAAGTTGCCGAGGGCGAAGGGCAGTATGTACCAGCCTACCTGCGCCGATGGCACGCCGTAGAAGTCGGTCAGCACCAGCGCATAGGTAAAGAAGATGGCGTTGTAGAAAAACGCCTGGGCGGTCAGCAACGTCAGTCCCACCAGTGCGCGCTGCCGATGCTCGACGTACAGGCTCTGGAACACTTCGCGCAGCGGCGTGTGATCCCGCGCCAACAAGCGCAGGGGCGGCCCCTGCACAAGAGGAAGCTCGATGCCGCGCTCACGATACTGCCGCTCGATGCCGGCAACGATGCGCTCGGCTTCCTCAGGCCGATTGTGGATCATCAGCCAACGCGGGCTCTCCGGTATCCACAGCCGCATGAACAGGATCAGCAGGCCCAGCACTGCGCCGATGCCAAAGCACAATCGCCACCCCAGTTCGCCGCCGGCCACCGCCGGGTCCAGCAGGACCACCGCGCCAACCGCGCCCAGGGCCGCGCCGAGCCAGAAGGTGCCGTTGATGGTCAGGTCTACCCAGCCGCGATAACGCGCGGGGGTGAATTCCTGGATCGTGGAGTTGATTGCGGTGTATTCGCCGCCGATGCCCGCGCCGGTAAGAAAGCGAAACAGCAGGAAGCTTCCCAGGTTCCAGGAAAACGCGGTGGCCGCCGTCGCGCCGATGTACAGGAACAGCGTGATGAAGAACAACCTGCGCCGTCCCAGGCGATCAGTCAGCCAGCCGAAGAACAGCGCACCCAGTACCGCCCCGGCGATATAGGCAGCACCCGCCAGGCCGATCTCGATGTTGCTCATTGCCAGTGCCGGGCTGTCCTTGAGGGCGCCGGACACGGACCCCGCCAAGGTCACCTCGAGGCCATCGAGCAGCCAGGTGATGCCCAGCGCCAGTACCAGCAGCGTGTGGAAGCGGGTCCACGGCAGGCGGTCGAGGCGGGCAGGGATGTCGGTGCTGTAGACGTGTTCGTCCGCTGATGCGCCGGTGGGCTCCGGCAAGGCTTTGGTCGTCATGGCCACTCCTGTCGGGCATAGGTGCTCAGGCGCCAAAGCCACCATCGATCGTCAGGTTGGCGCCGGTGATATAGCCTGCCTGGGGACTCGCGATGAACACGACGAAGTCGGCGATCTCCTCAGCAGTGCCATAACGGTCCAGCGCCATCAGGCCAAGCATGCCCGGCGCCATCTCGCCATCGGCTGGGTTCATGTCGGTGTCCACGGGACCAGGTTGCACATTGTTGACGGTGATCTCGCGGGGGCCGAGATCACGGGCCATGCCCTTTACCAGGCCGGTCAGGGCAGATTTGCTCATGGCGTACGTGGCGCCGCCAGCGAAGGGCATGCGATCGGCATTGGTGCTGCTGATGTTGATGATGCGGCCCCCTGGACCCATGTGCTGCAGCGCCGCCTGGCTGGCGACGAACACACTGCGCACGTTGACTGCCAAGGTATGGTCGAAATCCTCCAGGGCCAGGTCTTCCACCGAGCCGAGGGCGAGAACGCCGGCATTGTTGACCAGGATGTCGATACGCCCGAACGCCTGCGCAGCTTTCGCGACCGCCTGTTGTACCGCCTGGGCGTCAGCGCTGTCTGCCTGGATGGCCAGGGCCTTGCCACCCGCGGCGATGATATCGTTTTGCAAAGCCTCGGCCTTGCTGGCCGAACTCACATAGGTGAACGCCACGCTGGCGCCCTCGGCCACAAGGCGCTTGACGATGGCCGCGCCAATACCGCGAGAGCCGCCTTGAACCAATGCGACTTTGCCCGCGAGCGAGGTAGGGTTTGTCATGACTGAGCTCCTGAACAGGGAAGGGCGTTGCGCCCGGGTTGATGGAAATTGTCCGCTAGGTGGCACGCAGGCCCCCGCGGACCCGTCGGTAGTATAGAAAGCCCAGAGCGCAGCGCGTTCGTCTGCTCAATGCCCCATGCCTCAGGTTTTGGCCATAATTTCTACGGCCGACCGCAGTCATCCCAGGATCGGCATGGCAACGTGCGCGTTCCCAGGAGGCCCACGATGGCTAGATATCGACATGCATTGCCGCAACTGAGCGAAAAGCTTTTCCTGACCGAGGGCGGCATCGAGACAACCCTGGTCTTTCATGAAGGGGTCGAACTGCCGCACTTCGCGGCGTTCCACCTGATGCACGACGCGCAGGGCAAGGCGCTGCTGCACAAGTGCTACAGCGCCTACGCCGACGTTGCCAAGGCCTACAGGACCGGTCTCATCCTCGAAGCACCCACCTGGCGCGCCAGCGCGGACTGGGGGCAGCGGCTGGGGTATACGCCTTACATGCTGGAAAACGCCAATCGCCAGTCGGTCGCGTTGCTGCAGGCGATCCGCGCGGCCTACGAGCCTGACGTGGAGACGATGGTCATCAGCGGTTGCCTTGGCCCGCGTGAAGATGCCTACCGTCTGGGCAACAAGATGACCGTCGAGGCGGCCCGCGAGTATCACCGTGCGCAGGTGCATATCCTGGCGGACACAGAGGCCGACATGCTGTGCGCCATGACCCTGAACTACATCGACGAGGGCATCGGCATTGCCCTGGCCGCACGTGACGAACACATGCCCCTGGCCTTGTCCTTCACCGTTGAGACCGACGGCAGGTTGCCCGAGGGACCGTCGTTGCGCGAAGCGATAGAAGAAGTCGACCAGCAGACGGGCAGCTATGCGCAGTACTACATGATCAACTGCGCCCATCCCACGCATTTCGAGTCAGCGCTGCGCGACGAGGCGGGCCCGTGGCTCCAGCGGATCCGTGGCGTCAGGGCCAATGCCTCGAGCAAGAGCCACGCCGAGCTCGATGACGCCACGGAGCTCGACAGCGGCGATCCCAAGGCGCTCGCCGCCCAGTACGCCGTGCTCAAGCGGCAACTGAGTCACCTGAACATCTTCGGCGGGTGCTGTGGTACGGATGCTCACCACGTCCGAGAGATTGCCAGAGCGTGTGCGCCGTTGTTCGGAGCCGCTGGATGAGGGTTGGGATGAAGCTTGGAATGACGTGACGCCCAAGGCGGGAATCTAGCCTAGGTCTTGCATATGTCTGCTTGTCCAGTTAAATTACATAGGTCGAACCTATGTCGGAGGAGCAACCCATGCGCACCGTCTCTATTTTCAGAAATGGCAAGAATCAAGCCGTTCGTTTGCCTATCGACATGGCATATGAAGGCGTTGGTGAGCTTGAGATCTCTCGGGAAGGGGACGTCATTACGCTGCGTCCCGCACGGCCATCCTGGTCCTCTTTCTTGGAGATGCCGATGGCGGATCCCGATTTCCTGCAAGAGCGCCCCGTTGTAGTTGGCGATGAAGGCAGGTTCAATCTGTGACCACGTACATGCTCGATACCTGCATTTGCTCGTTCATCATGAGAGAACATCCAGCGACGGTGATCCGGCGGCTGACATCTGAAGTCGAGCGGGGCAACCGAATTGTTATTTCTGCCATCACTTACGCCGAAATGCGTTACGGGCAAATCGGCAAAAAAGCTTCTGCCAAGCACAAAATGCTTGTGGATGAATTTGTGAAGCGGCTCGACGCGGTGTTGCCTTGGGATCACCACGCAGTCGACGCCACTGTTGAAGCCATGCGGGTACTGGGCGAAGCTGGCACGCCAATTGGTGCCAATGACAACGCTATTGCAGGCCATGCAATTGCTACTCGCTGCACGCTGGTGACCAATAATGTGCGTGAATTTGGCCGTGTTCCTGGCCTTGTATACGAGGACTGGGTTTAAGCCGCCGGAGCGGGAGGACACGTTTCACCCCTCACCACTCAACCGGCTTTCCATCCCAAGCCCAAAACGTCCCGCTCTGCGCAGGCCCATGGCGACCTACCAGCTCGATGATGCATTGCGCGGCGAAGGCCGGCTCGAACAGGTGCCCGGCGGGGACGTTGGCCTGGAAGGGCTGCGACAATGGCGTGTCGGTGGTGCCGGGGTGCAGCAGCAGTACCGTCGATGCCGGGTTGAGGCGTTTGAGCTCGATGCTGGCGGTGTGCAGCAGTTGGTTGAGCGCGGCCTTGCTCGCCCGATAGCTGTACCAGCCGCCCAGGTGATTATCGCCGATGGAACCGACCCTGGCCGACAGCGCAGCGAAGGTCGAGGGTTGCTTGCGCAACAACGGTAGCAGGTGCTTGAGCAGCAGCACAGGCGCGAAGGTGTTGGTGGAAAAGCTGGCTTGCAGGCCGGCCAGGTCCAGTTGCGAGAGGCTCTTTTCCGCCCGGGCGCCGTCTTGATGCAGTATGCCCAGGGTGCTGATCACCAAGTTGAGATGGCCGCAGGTGGTGCTGATCTCACGGGCCAGATCAGCCAGCGACTGCTCAGTGCGCGCGTCGCAATCTATGCGCACCAGGCGCTGGCCATATTGCCCGGCGAGTGCCGCCAGTCCACTGCTATCGTTCGCGTGGCGCGACGCAGCCCATACCTGGGCCACGTCTTTGCGCGCCAGCAATACCGCGCATAGCGCGAGCCCAATTCCCTGACTGGCTCCGCAGATCAATATGTTGGCCGGGGTGGGCAGGTCGGGAATCAGGCTCATGGAAAGACCTTGCATCAGGGGTTAGAAGGTATGAAAACGTCCAGGACCGGTCGTTCCGCAGACCTCGCAAACTCTGGCCCAATGCTGGGGAGTACCACTCACTGATGGGCTTGTGTCCCCTGTATTGGCCTCACCTGACCCTCACAACCCACGCAATATCGGCCTGAAATCTATTGAAATAAATAAGTAAAGCCTCCGGCTCACTTCTTGCTTTAGCCCTCAAAAAAGGCAAAAGGCCACCCCTGATGGCCTCAAGCCGCCTGGCACGACCCGAGGGCTTGTCGATGAAGAAACATGTTGCGTTGTGTGCTCATTTCCACGCGTTCAAGCTGTCCGCAGTGACAGCGCTGTTGCTCAGTCTGGGGCTGATTCCCGCAGTTGCCTCTTCATTGGACGATGTGGCTCAGCCACCGCCTACAGACCCTTCCGCATACTACGACCCCCCGGTCAATCCCTCGCAGGCATTGGAAGATCTGAAGAGTCTGCCCGAAGCCAACGAAGGTGCACTCGAGTTCAAGGACGGACTCTACGGCGACCGCTCGACCGTCAGCATCGACAACGTGCTGCCACCATTGCAGCAGACCTCCCGGCAGTACCCCACCAACGGCAAGCCGAGCCCGCTGTTCGGCGCCGAACCCTTCACCCAGCAGTTGCTCCTGTTCGAAGAGTTCGGCCCGGAGAAACTCGACCCCGCGACCGCACCGCCGACGTTGACCTTTCCACCTCCCACGGTAGGTCCCGCCCCGGCGCAGGACCCCAGCGCCGTGGCACGCAGCGGCCCCGATGGCAGCGCTCTGGAAGCCTTCCTCAAGCAGCCTGGCCTGTACCCGTACCCGTCCCAATATTCCAATGTGCTGGACCGCAACCCGTGGAAAGCGCAGATCGAAGACTTCCTCAACCGTCACTCGGTAGGCTCGCCCGCCGAAGGCCGGCCACCAGGAAAAGGCTGGTCGCACCAGCGCTGGAACGAGTTCTATCCCCAGGCCGCGTTCAAGACTGCCCAGGCAGGTGCGCGGATCAACCAGGGCCTGCGTGACCGCAAGCAGTTGCACGGTTATGCCAAGGGCGAGTTCGGCCCGGGCGGGCTCTATTACCAGACCTCCGACATCCCTACGACGCTGGGCACCACCCGGGGGATCGACACGCGTTTCCATCCCAAGATGCCCTTGCAGAATCACAAGTCACTGTGGACGTTCGATGGCACCTTCCCGGTAAAACTGCTGATGGTCCGGTACGGTCAACCGTTGCTGATGCGTCACTACAACGCCTTGCCGATCGACCCGTCGGCCAACGGCGGCTTCGGCCTGCACACCATCTCCACCCATGAGCACAACGGCCACTCGCCCGCCGAAAGCGATGGCTTCGCCAATGCCTACTTCTTCCCCGGGCAGTACTACGACTACCGGTGGCCAGTGCAACTGGCCGGGTACGACACGATCAACACACGCGCCGAAGATACACGCGCGGCCTTTCCCTGCGCGCCGGGCGAAACGCTGTTCGTCAATGACGCGTCACCCAGCCTGAAGACCTGCGAGAACGGCAGCATCAAGATCCGCGGCGACTGGCGCGAAACCATGAGCACCCACTGGTTCCACGACCACATGCTCGATTTCACCGCGCAGAACGTCTACAAAGGCAACGCGGTGATGATGAACTACTACAGCGCCCTGGATCGCGGCAACGAAGCGCTGCAGGACGGGGTCAACCTGCGTCTTCCCAGCGGCTCGGCCATGCCGTGGGGCAATCGCGACTACGATGTCAACCTGGTCATCGCCGACAAGGCCTGGGATGCGAACGGTCAGCTGTGGTTCAACCCGTTCAACACCGATGGCTTCCTGGGGGACCAGATGCTGGTCAACTGGCAATACGATCCTCGCCTCAAGGTACGGGCCCGCAGCTACCGCTTCCGCCTGCTCAACGGGTCGGTGTCACGCTATTTCAAACTCGCCGTAGTGCGTGAAGTGCCGGGCAATGCAGGGGAGTTCAAGGGGCCGTCGGGCTCCGGGGTGTCCTATGCCCGTGTGCCGTTCCACATGATCGCCAACGACGGCAACATCATGGAGCATGCCGTGCCCTTCGACGGCAGCATGGACCTCAACGGCGACGGCGACCGCCAGGACAGCAACGGCATCCTGCCCACCCAGTCCATCGCCGAGCGGTACGACATCATCATCAACTTCGCCAAGCACGGGATCAGCCCCGGCGACAAGCTCTACTTCGTCAATCTGCTGGAACACAACACCGGCAAAGGGCCGAACAAAGTCATCGCGCTGGGCGACGTGCTGTCCGAGAAGTACAAGGCAGTCATCAAGCAGACCAGCAAAGGCCCCGAATGGGACAAGGGCGATCCGGTGGTGGGCAAGTTCCTCCAGCTGGTGGTGCAACCCTACAGCGGCCAGGACCTGAGCATGGACCCGGTGGCCTACGAGCCGGCCAAGCCCGGCAAGGCCGCCGGCCTGAAGATGATTCCCCTGCCGCTCGACCGCGATGACGCGGGTGACAAGGCCAAGGTCAAGGCCGCCCGCCACCGTGAATTCACCTTCGGCCGCTCTGATGGCACCGACACCGCGCCCTGGACGATCAAGTCCGATGGCGGCTTCGGCTACAGCATGGACCCACGCCGTATCAGCGCCGCCCCTCAACTGGCGAGCGAAGCCACCGACGGCGGCTTCAGTGGCGACGGCACGCTGGAAGTGTGGAAGATCAAGAACGGGGGCAATGGCTGGAGCCACCCGGTCCACGTCCACTTCGAAGAGGGGGTGATCCTCTCGCGCGATGGCAAGGCCCCGCCAGAGTGGGAAAAATGGGCGCGCAAGGACGTCTACCGGATCGGCCCGGAGACCGACTCCTCGGTCGAAGTGGAAATGGCCATCCGTTTCCGCGAGTTCGCCGGCACCTACATGGAGCACTGCCACAACACCCAGCACGAAGACTCGTCCATGCTGCTGCGCTGGGACCTGGAGCATCCCGGGCAATTCCAGGTGATGCCAACCCCATTGCCCGGATGGGACGGCGTCGAATACATCAGTTCTGCAGCGCTGCCGGCTGTGCGCAGCAACAGCCATGGAGGTGGCGATGACAATGGTGATGGTGACGGTGATGACCAGGGCGCCAACAAGCCACCGGTGGCCATGCCGGACAGCGCTGCAGCCACCGCTGGCACGCCGGTCACCCTGAACGTGCTGGCCAATGACAGCGACCCCGACCGTAACCTGCCCCTGACGGTCTCAGGCCTCAGCCAACCTGACTCAGGGCAAGGCACGGTCAGCAGCACCGGTACGCACGTGGTCTATACCCCGCCTGCCACCGTGCAGACGCCGTTCACCGCCACCTTCACCTATGAGGCGCGCGACGCGCTGGGCGCTGTCTCGGTGGCGCCGGCAACCGTCAGTATCGCCGTCACGCCGGCCCCGCTCGCCGACGAGGTGCAGGTCAGCAGCGCCACGGTGCAGGTGCGCAGCAACAACCGCTACACCTGGGACCTGGCCGGCACTACCTCGCAGGCTACCGGCAACAGCATCCGCGTCACGGCCTTGACCAGCAGCGGAGCATTGGACCTGGGCGCTGCCACCTTGAGCCCGGCCGCCACAGGTGCGCGCTGGCGGCTGTCGGTCACCACGACGGGCAGTGGGCCTGTCAATCCCCCGACGGTCACGGTTCGCTCCGCGCTGGGCCAGAGCCTCACGGTGCCGGTCACCCTTCGCTGAAGCAAGGAGCAGGATCATGAGCAGATGCCGTCGTATCAGAGGTCCCCACCTGCTGCTGTTGCTCATGGTCGGCATCCTGCTCTGGCCCGCGCAGGCGCCCCGGGACGTGGAAGCCGCCACGCCCTGGGGGCAGAACTACTTCCCCAACACGCCGCTGGTGACCCAGGACGGCCAGCCGGTGCGCTTCTTCGATGACCTGATAAAGGACAAAGTGGTGGCGATCAATTTCATCTTCACCGGTTGCTCTGATTCGTGTCCGGTGGAGACTGCGCGGCTCAGGCAGGTGCAGAAGATCCTGGGCGATCGGGTGGGCAAGGATATCTTCCTGTACTCCATCAGCATCGACCCCTACAACGACACGCCGGCGACCCTCAAGCGCTACGCCCAGAAGTTCGGCCTCGGCCCAGGCTGGACGTTGCTGACCGGGGAAGCCGACGACATCGAGCAGTTGCGCCGACGCCTTGGCCTGTTCATCGAAGGGCTGGAAAACGGCCGTTCCAAGGACCACAACCTCAGCCTGATCATTGGCAACCAGGCGACGGGCCGCTGGATGAAGGCCTCGCCTTTCGAGAGCCCCTACATACTGGCGGACCGGCTGGGCAACAGCCTGCATAACTGGAAGAACGCCAGCAACCTGGCCAATGACTATGGCCATGCTCCGGAAGTACGGCCGCCCAGCACCGGCGAGCAGATCTACAGGACGCGTTGCTCGTCCTGCCATTCGTTGGGCGATGGCGCGTTGGGCGCGCCGCGTGGGATAGGTCCGGACCTGCTGGGGGTCACCCGGCAGCGTGAGGCCAAGTGGCTGGTCAGGTGGCTGAAGTCGCCGGACGGGATGATTGCCGAAAAAGATCCCCTGGCCATGCTGCTTTACGAGCAGTACAACCGCCTGGCCATGCCCAACATGCGCCTGGGCGACACCGAG
The DNA here is from genome assembly GCF_056312565.1 of Pseudomonas sp. JE3303. Lineage (NCBI taxonomy): Bacteria > Pseudomonadati > Pseudomonadota > Gammaproteobacteria > Pseudomonadales > Pseudomonadaceae > Pseudomonas > Pseudomonas sp. JE3303. The sequence continues at coordinate 190,195 of NZ_JBWGIF010000007.1, read as the reverse complement.
ATCACTGCGCTGCTGACTTATATGGAGGAAGAGACCCAGCGGATCCAGACGCCAGTGAACCCTTGAGCACGTTCGTCAGGCCAGCAGCTCGGTGATCCAGCGCGCGTGCCGGGCAACGTCGCGCACCTTGTCTTCCGGCACGGCGTGCCGCGCCCGGGCAAAGTGGGTCAAGGTCTTCTGCTTCTGCGTCAGCATGCACTGCCACTTGGCGAGAAACGCAGGGCTGCGTGCCTGCATCTGCATCGGGCCGAAATACAGCTCCTGGGCAGTGTACACAACAGGGCTGGCACGCTCGGCAACGATGATTTCGTAATCGAAACGGTTTTCCCGCAACAGCTGCTCGCAGACGATGCGGTAGCCATTGTCCATCAGCCACTGGCGCAGCGGCTGCTCGCCGCCGTTGGGTTGCAGGATCAGGCGCTCCTGGCCGCTCAGCCGCGCCATGCCGCTCTCCAGAATGTCACGGATCGTCTCGCCGCCCATGCCGCAGATGCTGACGGCCGTGATTCCGTCCTCCGGCTCGATGGCCTCCAGGCCATTGGCCAGGCGCACGCTGATCCGTTCTTCCAGCTCATTCTCCCGCACGGTGCGCTCAGCCGCCCCGAACGGCGTCAGCGCCACCTCGCCGGCCACCGCCGACACGATCGCGCCACGACGCATCAACGCCACCGGCAGGTAGCCATGATCCGAGCCGATATCGGCCAGCCGCGCGCCTGCTGGCACCTGCGCCGCCACGCACTCCAGGCGCATGGACAATGTTTCTACGTTCAACTACAGCCCCTTCTGACCATGAACCGTCGGCGCCCTGGCCGGATCGGGGGGCGATTCTGTCGTACGGAGATCGGGGCGGCAAGGAGCGCGTACTCGATTCAGTCGCCAAACGGACCCGCTGCAGTGAATGCGCCACCTTGCAGCCCGGCGGTGGGATCATCCGCCGCAGGCTTGGGCAGTTGATCCATCCGCGTGCGAAATCGCTCGGAGCTGTCCTGCGGGTTGAAGCCCAGGTGCGCCGCATGACGGTTGTTCCACCACAGGTCGCGGTTGGCCGAGACGCCATACACCACCGTGTGACCCACGTTTTCGGCAAGCAACCCACGTTCCACAAGGTGCGCCAGGTCTGGATAGCTCAGCCAGGTGGACAGCATGCGCAGGTTGCGTGGCTCAGGGAATGAGGAGCCGATGCGCAAGCTCACGGTTTCGATGCCGTAGCGATGGAAGTAGAACGTTGCGAGGTCTTCGCCATAGGACTTGGACAATCCGTAGTAGCAGTCCGGGCGGCGCTGGGAGTGCGCATCCACTGGCTCGTCCTGCGGGTAGAAGCCGGTGACGTGGTTGGAGCTGGTGAAGACCACCCGCTTGATTGCGCGCTTGCGCGCTGCCTCATAGATATGAAAAGTGCCACGGATGTTGGCCTCGAGAATCTCTTCGAACGCGCGTTCGGTGGAGATCCCACCCAGGTGCACGATGGCATCCACGTCGTCGGCGAGCGCCAGTACGCCGGCCTTGTCCGCCAGATTGCAGTTGATCACTTCTTCATGGCCGCCCGCCGGTGGCGCCATCGGGCTGATATCGGACACACGTACGACATTGGCGTGCGCCTGCAACGTTTCGCGCAGGATCTGCCCAAGACCACCGGCGGCGCCGGTCAGCAGGATGCGGTTGAAGGGTTTGTCCGGGGTAGCGGAGGAGGTTGGTGTCGTCATGGCGTACGCCTTTGGTTGAGATCGCGAGAGAGGTCCACAAAGGACTGCACCGGGCGTCCCTGGGGCGGGCTGCCCGGCGGCGGAGCATCACAGGAAGTTGTACTGGATCCCCAAGCGCCAGCGGGCCTGGCGGTCGTCGGTGGTGGACTTGACCTTGATGTCGCCCACCTCCATGAACGGCGCCCACTGCTTGTTGATCTTGTACTTGACGATCATGTTCTGCTCGTAGTCGTTCTTCTTGTTGTCGTAGCGGATGTAGTCGGTATCGAAGTAGATGTACTGGTACTCGAATGCCCACGGCCCTTGAGGGGTGTAGCCGAGCCATCCCTCCAGGCGGGTTGTGTTCTGGTTGTCCTTGGCGCGGTCGGCCCAGGAATGGTCGACCTGGTCGCGGTCGAGGTTCCTGGCGTCGTGACGTATGCGTGTGGCGGCGTACCAGCTATCAGAGATCTTGTAGCTGTACTTCAAGCCGAACTTGTAGGCGGTGGCGTCTTTTGAACTGTCCATCTGGAACGCGGGTGTCAGCGTCGACCTGGGGCTCAACTTGTAGTTGTAGTCCACGGTGAATTCATGACCGTTGTTGATCATGTTGTCGTACGCGACGTCCTCGCGGTCACCGGCGGTCTTGTACTTGATCTCGGCAGCGAATCCCAGCCCGCTGTCCATCCGGTAATTGAGCTTGATCCGGTCGGAATGGATGCTGTCGTCTTCGGTGTAGCCGTGGCGGTAGTTGATGCTGGCCGAGTCTGCGCAGACATGGAAGGACAGGCCGAGGGTACTGACAGCGATGAGATTGCGGAGTGTCTTGTTCATGCGATCTTCTTTTCTTGTTTTTGTCGAGGTCGTTATGAGCCGGATCGCCGGGATCTGATCCGGTAGTGCGAGGGCCGGGTGGCGAATTTCAGCACAAGTTATCGTACAACCATGGGGCTGTCTACGATTTCGTCAAATGTTGTCGGATGACTTGTAGAGATAGCTCTAGGATGGGCGTTTCAAGGGAAAATACGAGCGGGGTATGGCCGCTTCGAGGCTTCAAAACACACGAAGCGGGTGCCTAAACCTCATTTTGATAAAGTTTTCAGGGGCGCTTTTCAATTGTTGTATGATGACGTAGGATCAGGGCAGAGCGTGACACACCCGCCACAAATCCAATAAGAAGGCTCAGACGTCCATGATCATCACTGCTGTTAACGTTCAGGTTTTTTCCTACCCCACCCGCCGCGCTGTGGACAGCGCCGGCCATGCCCACCCGGGAGAAGTGACCCAGGCTCAGATGGCATTGCTGCGCATCAGGACCGAATGCGGCAACGAAGGCTTTGCACTGGGTGCGCCTGAGCTCATCCGCCCGTATGTGCTCGATGGTTTCGTGCGCAAGGTGCTGGTTGGCGCCAATGCGTTCGACCGCGAGAAGATCTGGCACGACCTGGCGCACTGGCAGCGTGGCAGCGCCAGCCAGTTGACCGATCGTGCCCTGGCGCTGGTCGAGCAGGCCCTGTGGGACTGGGCCGGGCGCAAGCTGAACGTGCCGGTGCATAAATTGATCGGCGGCTACCGCGACAAGGTTCCAGCGTACGGTTCGACCATGTGCGGCGACGAGCTGTCGGGCGGGCTGTCGACCCCTGAAGAATACGGCCGGTTCGCCGAAACCCTGGTCAAGCGCGGCTACAAGGCCATCAAACTGCACACCTGGATGCCGCCGGTATCGTTCGCGCCAAGCGTGAGCATGGATATCAAGGCGTGCGCCGCCGTGCGCGAGGCCGTTGGCCCGGACATCGCGCTGATGATCGATGGCTATCACTGGTACAGCCGCACCGAGGCCCTGACCATCGGCCGAGCCCTGGAAAAGCTGGACTTTGCCTGGTTCGAAGAACCGATGATGGAAGACTCCGCCGAATCCTATGCCTGGCTGGCTGGCCAGCTGGACATCCCGGTGCTGGGCCCGGAAAGCCTGGGCGGCAAACATTTGAGCCGCGCCAGCTGGGTGAAGAATGATGTCTGCGATATCCTGCGCGCCGGCGTTGCCGGGGTCGGCGGTATCGCACCGTGCCTGAAGGTCGCGCACATGGCCGAATCGTTCGGCATGGATTGCGAGATCCATGGCAACGGCGCGGCCAACCTGGCGGTGGTCGGTGCGATCAAGAACTGCACCTGGTACGAACGCGGCCTGCTGCACCCGTTCCTGAACTACGACGAGGTGCCGGCCTACCTCAAGCGCCTGGTCGACCCGATGGACGAAGACGGCTTCGTGCACCTGTCGGACCTCCCAGGCCTGGGCGAGGAGATCGACTTCGACTACGTCGAGACCAATACGCTGCACAGCTTCTGATTCGTGCATGGCGGTACGCGCCATGACGTGCCGCCCGAGAGTCCAATAACTATAAAAAGGCTATCTCACATGAGCGTTCTTCCCAAACTCTGGGCAGGGGTCTTTGCCGCATCGCTGGCAATGACCTCGATACCTGCGGCTTTCGCCAAAACGCCGGCCGACCAGTTGATCGTCGGCATGAGCATGATCAACCTGCTTTCCCTCGACCCGGCGGCGGCCACCGGGCTGGATGTCTCGGAGATCAACGCCAACCTCTATGACATGCTGCTGGTGCAGGATGTGAAGCAACCGGACCAGCTGGTACCGGCCTTGGCCGAAAGCTGGCAGGTCAGTGATGACCGCAAGACCCTCACCTTCAACCTGCGCAAAGACGTGAAGTTCCAGTCGGGAAACCCACTGGGTGCCGAAGACGTCGCCTGGTCGCTGCAGCGCATCCTCAAGCTCAACCTGGCCCTGGCTTCCACCTGGAAGGCTTACGGTTTCACTGCCGGCAACGCCGCCCAGTACATGCGCGCCACCGATGAGCACACCTTCGTTGTCGAGCTGCCGCGGGCGACCGATCCGACGCTGGTCCTCAACACCCTGGCTACCTCCCCCAGCGCCTTTATCCTCGACCGCAAGGTGGTGCAGCAGCATCAGAAGGGCGAGGATATGGGCGGCGCCTGGCTGACGACCCATGCCGCGGGCAGCGGCCCGTTCATTCTCAAGGACTGGCGCGCCAACGACGTGATCCTGATGACCCGTTTCGACGGCTACTGGGGTGGCCCGGCCAAGCTCAAGCGCATCGTCATGCGCAACATGACCGAGTCGCAGTCACTCCGGCTGATGGTCGAGCGTGGCGACCTGGACCTCGCCAAGGGCATGTCCGCCCCGGATATCGAAGCGCTGGAGAAGTCCGACAAGGTCCATACCCAGACCGTGCAGCGTGGCACTCTCTATTATGTAGCGCTGAGCGTCAGGCAAAAGCCCTACGATGACATCCGCGTGCGCCAGGCGGTCCGTTCGTTGATCGACTATCAGGGCATCAACCAGACCGTGATGCCGCACTATGGCCAGCTCAACCAGCGCCCGCTGCCGCTTGGCCTGTCGGCTCGCCTGGAAGACCCTGGCTACACCCTGAACGTGGCCGAGGCCAAAAAACTGCTGGCCGAAGCGGGTTACCCCGATGGTTTCAAGACCACCATCCGCGTACTGACCGAGCCGCCGTTCATCAACATCGCCTCCAGCCTGCAGTCGACCCTGGCCCAGGCCGGCATCCAGGCGACCATCGTCACGGGCACCGGCAACCAGATCTACGGCGCCATGCGCGAACGCACCTTCGACATTCTGGTAGGACGCGGCGGCGGCGGTGCGGAGCGGCATCCACATTCGAGCCTGCGCACCCTGGTGTACAACCCGGACAACCGCGACGAGGCCAAGCTGAGCAACTTCCAGGGCTGGCGTACCTCGTTCTTCAGCCCCGAGCTGAACAGCCTGATCGAACAGGCCGAAGTCGAACCCGACAAGGCGCAGCAGCTGGCCCAGTACCAGCAGATCCAGAAAACCCTGGACGCGCAGGTGGGGGCGATCCTGCCGGTGTCGCAGATGACCGACACCGTAGTGCTGTACCACGACGTGCAGAACTACCAGGGCCATACCGCGGCCACCACCCGTTACAAAGACGTCTACAAGTCGCGTTGAGCGGGAGCGGGGCATACGTGCCCCTCACGCCTCGGTCATTGGTGAACGCTTTTTCAGGAGCCTGTTATGTTTCTTTCGACTGCCTCTGTGCTGGGCACCCGCGTGTCTGGTACTGCGCGCCGGGCCAGCACGGTCCTGGTGACCCTGCTTGGTTTGCTGGCGCTGACCTTCGTCATTGGCCGGGTGATGCCACTGGACCCGGTGCTGGCCGTGGTCGGTCCTGACGCCGACAGCTCCACCTACGACCAGGTGTACCGATCCATGGGCCTGGACAAACCGATCTGGACCCAGTTCGGACTGTACCTGAACGACTTGCTGCACGGTGATTTCGGCAATGCGCTGCTCACCGGCCACCCGGTGCTTGAAGACATCAAGCGGGTATTCCCGGCGACTATCGAACTGGCCACCCTGGCAATCCTGTTCGGCATCCTCATCGGCTTGCCGCTGGGAGTGGTGGCGGCCAGCAATCAGGGCCGGCTGGGGGACCATGTGGCGCGTGTGATCACCCTGTTCGGCTACTCCACGCCGATCTTCTGGGTCGGCATGATGGGCCTGCTGGTGTTCTACGCCTGGCTTGGCTGGGCGGGCGGGGCAGGGCGTATCGACCTGGCCTACGACGGCATGGTGACCGAAGTCACCGGCCTGCTGCTGATCGATACGGCCGTGGCCCGCGACTGGGAAGCCTTCGCCAGCGCGCTGCGCCACATCGTGCTGCCGTCGCTGATTCTCGGCCTGAACTCGGTTGCCTACATCAGCCGCATGACCCGCAGCTTCATGCTCGAACAGCTCTCACAGGAATACATCATCACCGCACGGGTGAAAGGCCTGTCACGGCGCCAGGTGGTCTGGGGCCATGCGTTTCGCAACATCCTCGTGCAGTTGCTCACGGTCGTTGCCCTGGCTTATGGCTCGCTGCTCGAAGGCGCGGTGCTGATCGAGACCGTGTTTGCCTGGCCCGGCTTCGGCCAGTACCTCACCAGCAGCCTGATGCTCGGTGACATGAACGCGGTGATGGGGTGCGTGCTGGTGATCGGACTGATCTTTGTCGCACTCAATCTGATCAGCGATGCCTTGTACAAAGTGTTCGACCCAAGGACCCGCTAAGGCCCCCTCGGCCAGCGCGAACACAGCGAATAACTATAAAAAGAAGGTGCTCACATGAAGACAGTATTCCCGACCCTGCGCTCAAGCCTGCTGGGTGCGATCGTGGCACTGAGCCCGGTGGCTGCGGTGCAGGCCAAGACCCCCGCCGACCAGCTGATCGTTGGCATGAGCATGGTCAACCTGTTCTCCATCGACCCGGCCAACGCCCCAGGCCTGGATGCCTCCGGGGTCAACGCCAATCTCTACGATACCCTCGTCAAGCGCGACAACGGCAACCCTGAAAAACACATGCCGCAACTGGCCGAACGCTGGGAAGTGAGCGAAGACGGCAAGCGGATCACCTTTCACCTGCGCGACGACGTCAGGTTTCACTCCGGCAACGCCCTCACCGCCGAGGACGTAGCCTGGTCGCTGTACCGCGTGATGAAACTCAACTTCGGTCTCGCGACCACCTGGAAGGCCTACGGTTACAACGCAGGGAACATCCAGCAGCTGATCCGCGCCGCCGATCCGCACACCCTGGTAGTCGACCTGCCGCAGCCGACCGATCCGCTGCTGGTGATCGACTCGCTGGCGATTTCGCCAAGCGCTGTCATCGTGGACCGTGAGCAAGCCTTGAAACACGAGAAGAATGGCGATCTGGGCGCGGCCTGGCTGGTGACCAACGAGGCCGGAAGCGGCCCGTTCACCCTGAGCAAATGGAGCGCCAACGATGCGCTGGTCATGACCCGTTTCGACGGCTACTGGGCCGGCCCGGCGAAAATGAAGCGGGTGCTGGTCCGCCACTTGACCGAGTCGCAATCGCTGCGCCTGATGCTGGAGCGCGGTGACCTGGACCTGGCCTTCGGTATGGCTGCGCCCGACATCAAGGCCATCGAGAGCGCCGGTAATCTGCAGGTGCAATCGCTGCAGCGCGGCACGATGTACTACGTGGCGATGAACATGAAGCAGCCCGAATTCGCCAACCAGAAAGTGCGCGAAGCGGTGCGCAACCTGATCGACTACAAGGGCCTGGACGAGCAGGTGATGCCGCATTACGGCAAGCTCAACCAGCAACCGATGCAACTGGGCCTGGAGGCGCGCCTGCCAGACCCTGGCTACACGATGGACGTGGCCAAGGCCAAGGCATTGCTGACCGAAGCCGGCTACCCGCAGGGCTTCACCACCACCATCCGCACGCTGTCCGAACCGCCCTTCATCGACATTGCCGCACGCATGCAGTCGACCCTGGCCGAAGGCGGAATCAAGGCCAGCATCGTCACCGGCACCGGCAACCAGGTATATGGCGCGATGCGCGCGCGCAACTTCGAGATGATCGTGGCCCGGGGTGCCGAGCGCTACCCGCACCCGTATTTCAGCCTGCGTACATTCGTCTACAACCCTGACAACAGCGACGCCGCCGGCCTGCCCAACTTCCAGGGCTGGCGCGCGTCGTTCTTCAATCGCCAGCTCAACGACCTGATCGACAGGGTCGGGGTGGAGCGTGACGCCGGCAAGCGCCTGGCGCTGTACCACGAGGCGCAGACGCTGTACGACGAGCAGGTTGGCCCGATCATGATGATCTCGCAGATGACCGACACTGCCGTGAGCGCGGTGGACGTCAAGGGTTTCACCGGCGATGACGCCGAGGCGACCCGTTACCTGGACGTCTACAAGCAACGCTGAACCACCGCCCGGAGGCGTCTGCGGGCGTCCCCGGTCACCATGATTTCACATCGAGAGCATGCCGATGATTGCCAACATGTCTTCTACCGAATCAACCGCCAAGCGGCAGGCCGACAGCTCGCCCGCTTCGAGCCTCGACGCCTTGTACAAAAGCAGTGTGCGGGTGCTACGCCACCTGGTGCGCAACCCGATGACCCTGGTGGGGCTGCTGGTCGCCTTGCTGCTGGTCGTCGTGGCCGCCCTCGCGCCCTTGATCGCCACGCACGACCCGGTGGTGCAGAACCTCTCCAACGCCTTGCAGGCGCCTGGTGCCGCGCATTGGTTCGGCACCGATGAATACGGTCGCGACATCTTCAGCCGGCTGGTCTACGGCGCGCGCATCACGCTCTACATCATCGCCCTGGTGACCATCATCGTCGGCCCCATCGGGCTGTTCATCGGCACCGTCTCGGGGTATTTCGGTGGCATCGTCGATACGGTATTCATGCGCATCACCGACATTTTCATCTCGTTCCCCAGCCTGGTGCTGGCCCTGGCGTTCATCGCCGCCCTCGGCCCTGGCCTTGAACATGCCGTGGTCGCCATCGCGCTGACCTCATGGCCACCGATCGCACGTCTGGCGCGGGCCGAAACGCTTTCGCTGCGCAAGGCCGACTTTGTGGTCGCCGTCGAACTGCAGGGCGCGTCGTCGACGCGCATCATCCTGCGCCACATCGTGCCGATGTGCATGTCGTCAGTGATCATCCGCCTGACCATGAACATGGCTGGCATCATCCTGACCGCCGCGGCGCTGGGCTTTCTCGGCCTCGGGGCGCAGGCGCCGCTGCCGGAGTGGGGCGCCATGATCTCCACCGGCCGCCGCTACATGCTCGAGTGCTGGTGGCTGGTCGCGGTACCCGGTGCGGCGATCATGCTGGTCAGCCTGGCGTTCAACCTGCTGGGCGATGGCCTGCGGGATATTCTCGACCCGCGTAGCGAGTAACTGGAGGCTTCATGTCGACGCTCAAACTCAATGTCGATTCGCTCAACGTGCGCTTCGTCAACGGCAAGAAAGAAATGCACGCGGTGCGCGATGTGTCGTTCACCCTGGGCCGCGAAAAACTCGCCATCGTCGGCGAGTCCGGTTCGGGCAAGTCCACCGTCGGGCGCAGCCTGCTCAAGCTGCACCCTGGCAGTACGCAGATTACCGCCAAGGCCATGCAGTTCGGCGATGTCGACCTGCTCACCGCCAGCGAAAAGGCAATGCAGAAGATTCGCGGCCAGCGTATCTCGATGATCATGCAAGACCCCAAGTACTCGCTCAACCCGGTGGTCAAGGTGGGCGACCAGATCGCCGAGGCCTACCTGGCGCACCACAAGGCCAGTCGCAGCGAGGCGCGCGAGCGGGTGTTGCTGATGCTCGAGAAAGTGCACATCCGCGATCCCAAGCGAGTCTACAACCTGTACCCGCATGAAGTCAGCGGCGGCATGGGGCAGCGCATCATGATCGCCATGATGGTGATCACCAACCCAGAGGTGATCATCGCCGATGAACCGACCTCGGCACTCGATGTGTCGGTGCGCCAGCAGGTACTCAACGTGCTCGAAGAACTGGTGGTCGAGCAGCAGATGGGCCTGATCTTCGTCAGCCACGACCTTAACCTGGTGCGCAACTACTGCGACCGCGTACTGGTGATGTATGCCGGGCGCGTGGTCGAGTCGCTGGCGGCCTGCGACCTTCAATACGCCGAGCATCCATACACCCGTGGCCTGCTGGCGGCCTTGCCGAGCATGGACAACCGCCGCCCACGCTTGCCGGTACTGCAACGCGACCCGCTCTGGCTCACCTGCTGAGGTAAATGACCATGTCCATGATCCAAGCACAATCGCTGAACCTGAGCTTCGGTGCAGGCGCCGCGCTCAACCAGGTGCTGCACGACGTCAACCTGAGTGTCGAGGACGGCGAGTCGTTCGGCCTGGTGGGCGAGTCGGGTTCCGGCAAGACCACCGTGTTGCGTTGCCTGGCCGGCCAGTACCGGCACTGGAGCGGGGCGTTGCGCATCGCCGGCGTACCGCTGCAGCACAAGATCCCCAAGGAGCACTTTCGCAAGGTGCAAATGGTCTTCCAGGACCCGTACGGCTCGCTGCACCCGCGCCATACCATCGACACCGCGTTGCGCGAACCGCTGACCATCCACGGAATGGGCGAGCGTGATGACCGCATCAACGACATCCTGCTCAAGGTCGGCCTGAACGACAGCTTCCGCTATCGCTACCCGCACCAGCTGTCCGGCGGCCAGCGCCAGCGGGTGGCCATTGCCCGTGCGCTGATTCTGGAGCCGCGCGTGTTGCTGCTGGACGAGCCCACCTCGGCCCTGGACGTGTCAGTGCAAGCCGAGATTCTCAACCTGCTGTCGGACTTGAGGCAGCGCGAGAAGCTTACCTACCTGATGGTGACCCACGACCTGGGCGTGGTCAGCCACCTTTGCGACAAGGTTGCCGTGATGCAGCAGGGGCGCATTGTCGAGCGCCTGGACAGCCAGGCCTTGAGCCATGACCTGGCCACCCACGACTACACCCGCATGCTCGTGCAGGCCAGCCGCGACTTCAGTGCCGAGTCCCTACCCGCTGCCACTGCCTGAAGCTCGCAAAAAACAAGGAAGTCAAAACATGCCGTATGCAAAATCCCTCCTGAGCGCCCTGGCCATAAGCTGCAGCCCGCCACTCTGGGCGCTCGAAGCTCCGAGCAAGCTCCAGGTCCCCACCCTGGCGTACGATGACCAGCAGATTATCCTTGTATGGGAAAAGCCGGCTCGCCATGCCGATATCGTGGATTACCAGGTGTACGCCAACGGCAAGCTGCTGGGGAGCGCCAATGCCAACAATGGCCAGGTATCCCCGGCCAAGCCCTACATCGACAGGTTCTACGAACAGGACACCCGGAACTTTCATCACCGCATCGCCATTCACAGCTTCACAGCTCAGGGCCTCATGCCCGACACCGAATACCGTTTCACGGTGCGCTCGGTCAGTCGCGACGGCAAGGCGTCGGAGAACAGCCCGCCGGTGGTTCAACGCACCACTGCCGTGCCAGCGCTGTTCGATGTGAAACAATACGGAGCCCAGGGCGACGGCACCACGCTTGACACTGCCGCTATCCAGCGCGCCATCGATGCCTGTACCGTTGGCTGCAAGGTGCTACTGGCGGCCGGTACATACAAGAGCGGCGCACTCTACCTGAAAAGCAACATGACCCTTGAAATCGCGGAGGACGCGACGTTGCTTGGCTCCGAGCGCGCCGAGGATTACCCGCGCGACGGTTACATCCAGTACCCCTATTCAACCACCGTGCGCCCAGCCTCGCTGATCAACGCCCTGCCGCGTGACCCGCGCAAGCATCAGTCGTTCGAGAACATCCGCATCGTCGGCAAGGGCACCATCGATGGCAATGGCTGGAAGCGCAATGCGGATGTTGTGGATGAACGTGGCCAGGCTCTGCCGTTCTACCTCCCCAGCGACAATACCCGCTACCTGCACGATGGCGTGTTGGCCAAGGCCCAGGTGGAACGTGCAGTGGCCGAAGGCATGAACGTCAAGGACGCCTACGGTCAGATGCGCTCGTCGCTGATCACCCTGCGCGAGGTGAAGAACGTCTTCTATGGCGGCTTCACGGTGCTCAACCCGGCTTACCACGGCATCATGAACCTGGAGACCGAGAACGTGGTGCTGGCCAACACCACGCACAAGACCTACGACGCCAACAACGGTGATGGTATCGAGTTCGCCAACAGCCGGGGCGCACTGGTCTTCAACAACTTCTTCGATACCGGCGATGACTGCGTCAACTTCGCGGCCGGTACCGGCGCCGATGCGGTAGCCCAGAAACCCCAGGAAGATGCCTGGATCTTCAACAACTACTTCCGCAAGGGCCACGGCATGATTGTCGCTGGCAGTCATACCGGGGCGTGGATCCAAGACATCCTGGCTGAAGACAACGTTTCCGATGGCACCGATACTGGGCTGCGCATGAAGAGCACCGACTTCATGGGAGGAGGCGCGCGCAATGTCACCTTCCGTGATTCAGCAATACGCAACACCGCCAAGCAGGCGTTCATCTTCACACTGGATTACAACGATCCGAATGCCAAGCTCGATTACAAGCGATCGACGATACCGGGCCAGTTCCGCGATATCCGGGTCAGTGATGTCAGTGTCGAGAACGCCCGGATGGCAGCGATCGAGGTCAAGGGGGATAGCCAGCACGGTGCCTATCATCAGGGGCTGGCGTTTGAACGGGTACGGTTCAGCGGACCGGCCAGGGTGAAGATCGATGGCCTGAGGGATTCGCGCTTCGACAGTATCCGTTTCACCGAAACGGGGGGCGAGAATCCCTGGCAGGTGAGTGGCAGCCAGGGGCTTGCCTTCCATGACGTGGAGCCGCTACCGCAACAACCATGGCAGGCCGTGCTCCACTGACCCGTAACCACAGGTCTCACTCGCTGTAGAACGCCTGAAGCTGCTGCGCCGCACGCAGGCGCATGCGGCTGTTGCTCAGGTGCAGGTACATCGCCGCACGTGCGGCATCGACGTGTCTGCTGGCAATGGCGTCGAAGATCTGTTGATGTTCGGCGTTGATACCCGCGAGATAGGTGCTGCGATTGCTTTGCCCGGTGTAGGCGGAGTTCATGCGGGTTCGCGGGATCATCTTGGTGCCCAGGTGCTTCATGATGTCGATCAGATAGTGGTTGCCCGCGGCCTTGGCGATCTTCAGGTGGAACTGGAAATCGGCGTTGGTGGTGCTGCCGGATTTTTCCGGTCCTTGCAGCAACGCCTTCAACGCTTGTTCCAGCTCTTCAAGTGCCTGCGCACTGGAACGTTCGGCAGCCATGCCCGCAGCCTCAACCTCCAGGCTCAGGCGAAACTCCAGCAGGTCGAGAACATCGGACAACAGTACAATCGTCGCCGGCCCAACGTTGAACCCCTCTGGCGCCGGCATATCAAGCACGAAGGTACCGACACCGTGCTGGGTTTCGACCAGCCCCGCCGCCTGCATACGTGACAGCGCTTCGCGGACCACCGACCGGCTGACACCTTCGGTCTCCATGATCTTCGCTTCGGTAGGCAGTTTTTCGCCACGCTTGAGTGTGCCTTCACGCATGCGCTGGGCGAAGCGCTCCACCAGGGATTCGGCTAGACGGCGAGGCTTGTGAGTGGCGGGGGAGATTTGATCCGACATCATCGTGCTCTAGTGTGAACAGCGGCCATTATAGTGCGTTTCAACGTGAAGCTGCGGGTATAATCCAGCATCGTCTGGTTTGAATGGATCCATCCGATGGAGAATGTTTCCCCTGATCGACGCTTGAACCTCGCCCAGCAACTGGTGCTCGATCTGTCGCGCAGAATTCTCGCCGGCGAGCTGCCGGCGGGCAGCAAGTTACCGACCGAACAGGTCTTCACCGAGGAACGCGGGGTCAGCCGTACGGTAGTTCGCGAAGCGCTGTCGCGGCTGCAGGCAGAAGGGCTGGTAGAAACACGTCGTGGCATCGGCACCTTCGTGGTGGACACAGTCCGCCCAGGTGATTTCCAGGGCGGCAAGCCTGAAAAAGGCACCGCGTACGACGCCGTGGCGATCATCGAACTTCGCTTGAGCCTGGAAGTGGAGGCCGCCGCCATTGCTGCGCAGCGCGCCACACCCGAACAGTTGCTGGCCATACGCGCAGCGCTGGACGAGGCCAACGCCCTTGAGCTGACCGGGGAGGAAAGCACGCGCATCGACTTCAAGTTCCACGTGCAGATTGCCCAATGCACCGGCAACAGCTTTTTTATCGATGCCATGACTCATCTGAGCACTACGCTGATCTCTGCCCCGCAACAGGCGGCGCCTTACGTCTCGGAGCATCAGCGCGCACTACAGGTTCGTGAGCGCGAGCAGATCTACGCGGCGGTTGCGTGCAGAGACGCCGATGTAGCACGCGCGGCGATGCGACTGCACCTGACCAATTGCCTGCAGCGTGCGCGCGATGCCGTTGAGACAACGGCTGGATGATCGGATAGCGGCGGCGCGGGCTAGCAGGACGCAGCCCGGGCCATATGCATAGTCGCCTTTATATCTACTCCACGGCCTCGGCCACTCCTTGGTCCTCACCCAGGAACCCACCACTCTGGTGCTGCCACAGCCGCGCGTAGATGCCGTTCTTGCCGAGCAATTCGGTGTGGGTGCCTTGTTCGATGATGCGTCCCTCATCCATGACAATCAGCCGGTCCATGGCGGCGATCGTGGACAGCCGGTGGGCGATGGCGATGACGGTCTTGCCCTCCATCATTTCATCGAGGCTTTCCTGGATCGCGACTTCGACTTCCGAATCCAGGGCGCTGGTGGCTTCGTCCAGCAACAGGATCGGGGCGTTCTTGAGCATCACCCGGGCGATGGCAACGCGCTGGCGCTGGCCGCCCGACAGCTTGATACCCCGCTCACCCACCAAGGTGTCATAGCCAGAATGGCCTTGCCGGTCGCTCAGCTGGCTGATGAAACCATCCGCCTGAGCGTTGGCCGCAGCACTGTGGATCTGCGCGTCGGTCGCATCGGGACGGCCGTAGGCGATGTTGTCGCGAATGGATCGGTGCAACAGAGAGGTATCCTGAGTGACCATGCCGATGGCGCTGCGCAGGCTGTCCTGGGTGACATGGGCAATGTTTTGCCCGTCGATGCGAATCTCCCCGCTGTCCACGTCGTAGAACCGCAGCAACAGGTTGATCAGCGTGGACTTGCCGGCACCGGAGCGGCCAACCAGGCCGATCTTTTCACCCGGGCGGATGTTCAGGCTCAGGCCATCGAGCACCTGGCGTTCACCGTTGTAGTTGAAGCTCACGTTGTCGAAGGTCACCGCGCCGCCAGAGGTCGCCAGCACGCCCGCATTCGGCGCGTCCTGCACCTTGGGGCCACGGGTCAGGGTCGCCATGCCGTCCTGGACGGTGCCGATGTTCTCGAACAGCGACGTCATCTGCCACATTATCCAATGCGACATGCCGTTGATACGCAGTGCCATTGCAGTGATTGCCGCCACGGCACCCGTGCCGACTTCGCCCTGGTGCCACAGCCACAGGGCGTAGCCGCCTGCGCCCATGATCAGCGCGACCACCAGCGCCTGGTTGACGATCTCGAACTGGCTGACCAGGCGCATCTGGCGGAAACCGGTCTGCTTGAAGTCTTCCATCGCTGCGCGCGCAAAGTGCGCTTCACGCTTGGAGTGCGAGAACAGCTTCACGGTGGTGATGTTGGTGTAGGCATCGGAGATACGCCCGGTCATCGACGACCGTGCATTGGCCTGTTCCTGCCCGACTTGCCCCAGGCGTGGCACGAAGTACAGCATGGCCAGCCCGAACAACGCGACCCAGATGATGAAGGGCAGCATCAGTTTCAGCGCGAAGCCACCGGCCAGGGCGATGATCGCAATGAAGTAGACCCCGATCCCAGGTGCGATTTCGATAAGCGTGAACAGCACCTCGCGCACGGCCAGCGCGGTCTGCATTACCTTGGTCGTGACCCTGCCGGAGAACTCGTCGGAAAAGAACGAAAGGCTTTGCCGCAGCATCAGCCGATGGAAGTCCCAGCGCAGCCGCAGCGGCAGATTGATTGCCAATATCTGGTGTTGCACCATCGTACGCAGCGCCACCAGCCCGATGCTGGTGAACAGCACGATGCCGATGCCCCACAGCACGCGGCTTTCCTGCCCGTTCACCTCGCCCCCGGCCTGCCAGGCCGAGAGCAGGTCCACGACCTGCCCGAGAAAGGAAAACAACCAGGCTTCGTAGATCGATACACCCGCGCTGAGCAGTGCCAATGCGAGGATATAGCCACGCGCGCCTCGCGTGCAGGCCCACAGGAACCGTGCCAGGCCGACGGGGGGTGGGGGTGCCTCGTCGGGCGGGAAAGGGTCGAGCCTTTGTTCAAACACGCGAAGCATAGTGGTCTCCGAAATGGTCAAGTTACGGCGATTCTGCCATTTAACGGAAGCTTTGACTCATACCGCGCGCGAGGGTGCATTCGTATTGGCTTGAACGGTGCTGGCTATTCCGGCGTTGGCTATCTCCCAGGCATCACGCGGCTCGTCCAGGTCGCGGTTGCGCGTTTCCGGGGTCTTGAACGTGGTGTACAGGGTGATGAGGGTGAGCAAGGACAGGTAGCAGGCAATCGGCAACCAGGCACCCACGCCGGCGCTGGCGTCGCCGTCGTGACGCGCCACGACCCAGGCAATGAGCCCGGCCCCTATCATCGGCGCGATACCGCCCGCGATGACCGCCGACGCTTCCCGGGCGATCGACACGCCCATGTAGCGGTGACGCGAGCCAAACAGTTCAGGCATCAACGCCGCCTGGGTGCCGAACATGCCCCATGTGCCGATGCCCAGCGCGACCGAGATGGCAATGATGCTCGCCACGACGTTGCCCAGGCTGAGCACCCACCATACCGGGAATGCCAGCGCCAGTTGCAGGACCGCGAAGGCCCGGTAGACCACGACCCGGCCAAAACGGTCGCTGAGCTTGCCGGCGATGGGCACGGTCATCGCGCCGAGCAGGGCTGCGCAGATCAAGGTCAGTACCCCTACCGGCCCCTGCAGGCCCACCACGCCCACGATATAGCTCACCGCCAGGGCCTGGTAGATGGACGAGCCGCCGTTTTCACCCATCCGCAGGCCGATACCGATCAGCAGGGTAGGCCTGGAGTGCCTCATCGCGCTTTTCAGCGGGTTGTCGCACACGCGCTTGAGGGCCTTGAGGCGGATGAAGGTTGGCGATTCCTTGAGCGAAAGACGCATGTACAGGCCCAGTGCAATGATCACGACGCTGCTGAAGAACGGCACGCGCCACAGCCCGCTTTCGATGACGTTTTCATTGCCGATGACCACCAGGAAATACACCAGTGCCGCGAGGATGGTGCCCAACTGGATGCCAAGGAAGGGCAGGGCGGCATAGAAGCCGCGCCGGCCCTCGGGCGCATACTCGGTCATCATCACCGCGGCACCCGCCTGTTCGGCGCCTGCACCCAGCCCTTGCAGCAGACGCAGGACAACCAGCAGGACCGGCGCCAGGTAGCCGACTTGATCGAAGGTGGGCAAGGCACCGATCAGGGTGCTGGAAATGCCCATCAGCAGCACTGTGGCTGTCAGCACGAACTTGCGTCCGATACGGTCGCCGATCATCCCGAACAGCACGCCGCCCAGTGGCCGGATCGCAAAGCCCAGGAAGTAGGTGCCAAAACTGGCGATCAGGCTCATGGCAGGGGTCTGTTCAGGAAAGAACAATGGCCCGAAGATCAGTGCCGCGGCCAATGTATACAGCGCAAAGTCATAGTATTCCAGGGCGCTGCCCAGGGAGCAGGCCCAGGCCGCACGGTGCAAGTCTTTCTTGCGCTCCTGCGGGTCCTGGGTAGAGGCGATGTCGGATGCGGAATGATCGTGTGTCATCTTGGAACCTCCAGGTGCCTTTACGGCATCTTGTTTTTCACAGGTAGTGGGGCAATTACAATTTCAACCTCTGCATTTCCTGGAGCATGGCCTGCTCCATGATGTCGAGCGGCGCTTCCTTCCCGGTATACAGCTCGATCTGCCGGCATGCCTGGTGGACCAGCATGCGGGTGCCGGCCACGGTGCGGCAGCCCAGTGCCTTGGCTTGCGCCAGCAGAGCGGTCTGCACCGGTATGAATGCCACGTCCATGACGATCAGGTGGCTGGCCAGGCGGCCATCCAGTGGATTGCTGTCTGGCTGCTTGAAGCCCACGGAGGTCGCGTTGATGACGATGTCGAAGCTTTTCGCAGTGAACGTCTCGATGCCGCCGCCCCACTGGACCCCAAGGTCCTGGGCCAGCGCGGCGCCGCGCTCGGCACTGCGGTTGAACACCGTGACCTTGGCCGCCGCTTGCAGGCAGCCATAGACAACCGCACGCGCAGCACCGCCGGCACCTATCACGGCGATACGCTTGCCGCTCGGTTCGGTGACCTCCTGCAAGGCGCGTATCGCGCCCAGGTAGTCCGTGTTGTAGCCGGTCAATACGCCGTCGACGTTGTCGATGGTGTTGACCGCGCCAATCACCTGGGCCGATTCGTCGATGGCATCCAGATGCGCCATCACTGCCGTCTTGTAGGGCATGGAGACGTTCATGCCGCGCACCCCCAGGCTCCGGATGCCGGCCACGGCTGCGATCGGGTCTTCAACGCCAAAACAGACAAAGGTGTAGTCCAGGCCCAAGGCCGCGTATGCAGCGTTGTGGATCTTTGCGGACAGTGAAAACGGTGAACCCATGATTGAGCCGCAGAGTGTCGGCAAGGATTGAGGCATTGTTGAGGTCGTTGTTATGAGACTTAGACGACGCTGGTCAGGCCGCCATCGACAAATAGCGTCTGACCGTTGACGAAATCGGACGCAGGCGAGGCAAGGAACACGGCCGCGCCACACAACTCCTCCACGCTGCCCCAGCGCCCTGCGGGGGTGCGTTTCACCAGCCAGTCGGAGAACGCCGGGTCGTCGACCAGTGCCTGTGTCAGGTCGGTCTGGAAATAGCCCGGGGCCAGGGCATTGACCTGCAAGCCCTGCCCAGCCCAGTCGGCACACATGCCCCGGGTAAGCATGCGCACGGCGCCCTTGCTGGCGGCGTAGGCCGCGATGGAAGGGCGGGCCAGCTCGCTTTGCACCGAGCCGATGTTGATGATCTTGCCGCGCCGGCGAGCGATCATGTGACGGGCTACCGCCTTGGACACGTTGAAGACACCATCGAGATTGATGCTCATCAGCCGGTGCCAGTCCTCGGCGCTCACCTCCTGGAGCGCCTGGCGATGCTGCAGCCCGGCGTTGTTGACCAGGATGTCGATCGGGCCCAGGCGGTTCTCCAGCGTGTCGACCGCGGCCGCGACGGCCTGGTGATCGCTCACGTCGAACACTGAACACTCTACGTCCAGCCCTTCATCGCGCAACAGTGCGCAGGCACCGTTGGCGCGTTCGGCATCGCGGCCATTGAGCACCACCTGGGCGCCCGCCTGAGCCAGCCCACGCGCCAGGGCCAGGCCAATGCCCCGCACGGATCCGGTGATCAGGGCACGGCGCCGGTTCAGGCGAAAACTGTCGATCATGGGGATGTCCCTCTCTGGGGTTTAAGGCAATGGCGACACTTTCAACCGCTACCGCACCGGCGTGCCAATCGTTTATGGTGATCCCGTGATCACCGATCGTGATCACCAATGACTGGTTTCCAATTGGGGGGACGTATGGAACTCAAGCATCTGCGGGCGTTTGCGACCCTGGCCGAAGAACTGCACTTTGGTCGCGCAGCGGCGCGGCTGCACATCGTCCAGCCGGCCTTGAGTGCGCAGATCCGTGCGCTTGAGGAAGATGTCGGGGCGTTGTTGTTCGAGCGTGACCGGCACCGGGTCGAGTTGACCGAGGAGGGGGCGCTGTTTCTGCCCGAGGCTCTGGCGACCTTGCGGCAGGCAGCGCGGGCGCGGGAGGTGCTGCAGCAGGCGGCGGCTGGAGAAGTAGGCGTGTTGCGCCTTGCGTTCGTGTCTTCGACGTTGTCGCACTTGCTGCCCCGGCTCGTGCGTACGCTGGAGGAGCGCTATCCGCGTATCGAGCTTGAGCTCAAGGACATGCCATCACTCCCGCAGGGCCGGGCTTTGCTGGACAATGCCTTGGATTTTGGGCTGGTACGCCTGCCCCTGAACGTACCGGGCGTGCTTACCCGGATGCTCTTCGAGGAATCACTGGTGGTAGCGCTGCGCCAAGACCATCCCCTGTGCAACCAGCGCCGCATACAGCCTCGGGACCTGGCCGAGGCTCAAGTACTGGTGCTGGCGCGCAAGTTCGCTCCCGGTTTGCATGACCAGATGCTGGCGGGTTTCCAGCGACGCAAGATCACCCTGACGATTGCCCGGGAAATGGGCGAGTTCACGACTCAGTTGGCGTTGGTGGCCGCAGGCCTGGGGATCGGCATCTTGCCGAGCGGCGCTGCGTCGGCACTGCCCCTCGGGGTGGTAACCCGGCCGTTGAACCTGGCCATGAGCGGCGCGGGCATCGGCGTAGCCTGGACAGGACTGGAAAGCCCGCGCAAACGGGCGTTGATGCAGGTTCTCGACGAGCTTTATCCCGCTGATCCCCAGACCAATGCCGCGCTTACTGCTGCAGTGGTGGAGTGACTGCCTCATCAGCCGACTCAGCCGCAAGCTTCAATCGGTCAGCCTTGCTGATGTACTTGTCCTTGCTCTTCGGTGCCAGTTTGGCACTGGCCTTCTTGGCGCGCGCCTTGAATAACTGCTGCAGCTTCTTTTGACGATTCATGTGATCAACCCGACTTGCGAAGCCTGGAATGATATCAGCTCAAGAGAAGACAGGCAGAAACGACAGCTCGACGGATCGCCTCAATCGAAAGCGAAATCCCCGTAATTCAGACTTTGCATATTAGCTTATTCCTAAAATCAATTTAATTAATCATCAGATGCTCGTTAGAGTTGGGCTTCTACCGCCCAGGCCGGTACAGGTACAACCCTAAGGAGCATCATGCACACACGTCCGCGCTTTCTGATTCTCGCCGCCGCCTTGCTCGCGGCCACCCAGGCCCTTGCCGCCGACCGCCTGACCCTTCGCATCGGAGACCAGAAGGGCAACATGCGCGCCCAGCTCGAGGCCGCCGATGCCCTGCGCAACCTGCCCTATGAGATCAAATGGGCCGAATTCCCCGCTGCCGCGCCGTTGGCGGAGGCGCTGAACGCCGGGGCGATCGATGCCGGCATCATCGGCGATGCACCCCTGTTATTCGTGCTGGCTTCTGGCGCACCGGTCAAGGCGGTTGCAGTCGACAAATCAGACCCGTACGGCACCGCGCTGCTGGTGCGCCCCGACGCGCCGCTGCAGACCGCAGCCGAGCTCAAGGGCAAGCGCATCGCTACCGGCCGGGGTTCGATCGGCCATCATCTGGCGCTCAAGGCACTCGACAAGGTCGGCTTGAGCGAAAAGGACGTGGAGTTCCGTTTCCTTGGCCCGGTGGACGCGAAGATTGCCCTGGCCAATGGCTCGGTGGATGCGTGGTCGACCTGGGAACCCTATACCGCACTTGCCGAGCTGAGCGGGCAGGGCAGGGTGCTGGTGGATGGCCGAGGCCTCTCGAGCGGCAACAGCTTTCTCGCCGCGACCGAAAGTGCCCTGGACGATCCGGCACGACGGGCTGCGCTGGAGGATTATCTCAAGCGGCTGGCTGGCGCGCAGGTCTGGGCCTACCAGCACCTGGACAGTTATTCGAGCACCCTGGCGAAGATCATCGGCTTCCCCCAGGACGCCGCCCGCCTGCAGTTCGAGCGCCGCAAGCTGAACTGGCAGGGCATCGATGCGAAGACTATCGCCGAACAGCAGGAGACCGCCGACTTCTACCACGCCCATGGCTTGATGAGCGAGCGCCTGGACGTGGCCCCCACCTTCGCCAAAGGCTTCAGCGTGCCCAGCCCGGACGCCGTCGCAGCCCAACACTGATCGGAGAATGCCCCCATGCCTCATTTCAAACGCCTGCGTCACCTGGCCGCCGGCCTGCTGATCGGCGGCCTGCTGCCGGGGCTCGCCAGCGCCGAGCAGACCTTGCGGATCGGCTACCAGAAATCATCCACCCTGCTGACCCTGCTCAAGGCGCGCGGCACGCTCGAGCAGCGGCTACAGAAAGAGGGCATCCGTGTCAGCTGGCATGTGTTCCCGAGCGGCCTGCCGCTGCTCGAAGCGCTCAACCTGGGCAATGTCGACCTCTCGGCGGATGTCGCCGATACGGTGCCGGTGTTCACCCAGGCTGCGGGTGCGCGGCTGACCTACTTTGCCCGCGAGACACCATCGCCAACCGCCCAGGCGATCCTGGTGCCGGCTGACTCCCCGCTCAAGACCTTGGCCGACCTGAAAGGCAAGCGTGTCGCCGTGACCAAGGCCGCCGGCAGCCACTACCTGCTGATCCAGGCCCTGGCCAAGGCTGGATTGAGTTTCAAGGACATCAGCCCGGCCTACTTGATCCCTGCCGATGGCCGCGCCGCTTTCGAGAACCGCAAGGTCGATGCCTGGGTGACCTGGGACCCGTATGTGGCCAGCGCGCAGCGCCAGCAGAACGCACGCATCCTCGCCGACGGCAGCGGCCTGGCCAGTTACCAGCGCTACTACCTCGCCGGCAGCGACTACGCCAAGGCGCATCCAGAGGTACTCCAACAGGTGTATCTCGCATTGCGTGAAATCGGCCAGTGGACCAAGGCCAACCCGGAGGGTGCCGCCCGTGTCCTCGGACCGCTGTGGGGTAATCTGGACAGCGCCACGGTGCAGCAGGCCAATGCCCGTCGCAGCTATGACGTGCAGCCAGTGCGCCTGGACGACCTGGGTGAGCAGCAGCGCATCGCCGATGCGTTCCTGCGTGAAGGCCTGCTGCCCAAGCCGGTGGACGCCCGGGCCGTGACGCTGTACGAGCCCAAGGCTGTTCAGTGAAAAACGAAACAGGGCTGGGGCAGATCTCTACGGTATCAACCGCTCCGCCCGCAACCTGTCGAACACATCGAAAAACGCCTGATCGCTGGCCTGATACGCCGTGAATCCCATGCCCCGGCTCTTCGACATGTCCGTGACCACTTCAATCGGACGCCCGAGGTCCGCATCGGTGTGCCACGGCGAAACCAGGCGGGTGATATCCGCCTCCTCGAGCCCGTGTTCCGCGACGATCTGGCTCCAGGGCGTCTGGTCATCCGCCATCTGCGTTTCAAGTGGCGAAGCCGCAGCCGGGTAGTCTGCAGGGTCCAGGCCGAAGTATCGCGCGATCTGGCCCCACATCCATTTCCAGCGGAACACGTCACCATTGGTGATGTTGAAGGCTTGGTTGGCAGCTGCGGGGGTTGTGGCGGCCCAGAGTTGCTGCTTGGCAAGCTGGCGTGCGTCGGTCATGTCGGTGAGGCTGTCCCATTGCACCCTTGAGCCTGGAAACACGAACGGGCGCCCGGTGTGTTTGCAGATCGTGGCGTAGACGGCAAGGGTGGTCGCCATGTTCATCGCATTGCCGACGGCGACGCCGGTGACGGTATGCGGCCGGTGCACGCTCCAGGTGAAGCCGTCCTTCTCTGCGGCGGCGAACACTTCGTCTTCCTGGGCATAGTAGAAGTTTTCAATGTCCAGACGGCCCTGGTCTTCGCGGAACGGAGTCTGCGGAAGGCTGCCCTTGCCATAGGCTTCGAATGGACCAAGGTAATGCTTCAAGCCGGTGACCAAGGCCACATGCTGGACACTGCCGGCGGGGCGGACCGCATCCAGGACGTTGCGCACCATCGCGGCGTTGACCCGGATATTCTCGGCTTCCGTGGCTTGCCGAGACCAGGTGGTGATGAATACGTGGGTAGGTTTCAAGTCGGCCAGCGCGTGTTTCAGAGACGCCGGGTCCTGGAGGTCCGCGGCGACGGGAATCACGCCGGAAGCTGGCGAAGGATGACGCGAAAGCGCCGCGACCTGCCATTGGTTGTCGAGCAGTAACTGGGTGATGGCGCTGCCAACGATGCCGCTGGCGCCCACTATCAATGCTGTATGGTTCATGAGTTTCTCCTGGGGTGTAGCTTTTTGGCTCGCAGAGGCACTGGAGGTTCCTGCGGATCTACAGCCATTGTGCTCGCCCCCGTGTCGGCCAGAGGCCAGCTTCTGTTCGAGCAAAGAAGAAGTAGTCACAGGGTCGGGAAGACAGTCGGCGGGTCGACCCGTCCAGACGGCGTGAGGCATGCCCCCAGCACCTGCAGCAGCGCCCGCACCTTCGGCAGGCTCTGCCGGCTTTTCAGCCAGACCAGATTCAGCGGCAGGCTGTCCATCGCGAGCTGCGGCAGCACCTCGACGAGCTCGCCCGTTGCCAGGTACCGGTTCACCAGCCAGGTGGGCAGCTGGGTGATGCCCGCGCCCGCGACTGCAGCCATGAGCTGGCTTTCGCCGTCGCCAATGGCAATCCGACCTTGCATCAGACGGCGGTCGACGTGACCGGGTTGGCTGGAGAAGTACCAGGGGGTCACGGCACCGTCTTCGTGGCCATAGAGAATACAGTCGTGGGCGTCGAGGTCGTCGGCGGTGGCGGGTGTGCCGCGGGCTTCGAGGTACGCAGGCGCGGCGCAGAACACCAGGCGTTGGGCTCCCAGATACTGGTGGCCGAGCAGGGCGGGCCAGGCATCGGGGGCGCCGATGCGCACGACGATGTCGATACCTTGCTCGACGGGATCGACAAAGCGGTCGGAAAAGGTGATGTGAGGCAGCAGCTGCGGGTGGCCGCGCAAGAAATCCAGCAGCAGCGGCAGCACATGTACACGCCCGTAGGAGGCCGGCAAGTCCAGGCGCACCCGGCCTCGGGGTTCGGCGTCCTGGTCGCGCAGGGTCTGCTCGGCCTCTTCGAGACAGCCGAGCACTTCCGAGCAGGTGCGGTAGTACTGCGCGCCGGCATCGGTCAGCGAAAGTCGTCGAGTGGTGCGGTTGAACAGGCGCAGCTCCAGGCGCTGCTCGAGGCGGGCGATGCCTTTGCTGACGGCGGAGTTGGTGAGGTTCAGGCGCCGGGCAGCGGCAGAGAAGCTGCCGACGTTGGCCACGCAGACAAATACGTGAATGCCCTTGAGCGTTTCGGAAGAGATCATGGCGTCTCGCATTGGTGATATGGATTCACATCACCTCGTAGGAAATGGCTTAAATGATGGTCTTAATTCTCCAATAAGCTATGCGAAATGCCGCATGTGCTCAACAGCCACGTGCTGACGCCCAGCGGATTTCCACGTTTTGGAGGCCACACCCGATGACCGATCTGTTTGATACCTACGACCTTGCCGGTCTCACGCTGAACAACCGTTTCGTGATGGCGCCGATGACTCGCTCACGTGCGCCGGAGGACATCGCCACCGAGCAGATCGCGCTGCATTACACCCAGCGCGGCACAGCCGGCCTGATCGTTTCCGAAGGCACGCCCATCTCCCGCGAGGGGCAGGGCTACCTGTTCAATCCCGGTATTTTCACACCCGAACAGATCAAGGGCTGGAAGCTGGTTACCGACTCGGTCCGCAGCGTAGGCGGGCGCATGTTCGCCCAGCTGTGGCATGTGGGGCGTGTCTCGCACACCTCGATCCAGCTCGACGGCCAGGCGCCGGTTAGCTCGACGAACAAGGCCGCCGAGGGCGCGATTGCCTTTGGTTACGACGAAACTGGCGAGCCGGGCTTCGTTGCGACCTCCGTACCGCGAGCGCTGAGTTCCGACGAGGTCGGCCGGGTGGTCGAGGACTTTGCCCAGGCGGCGGAAAACGCCATTGCAGCGGGCTTTGATGGCGTGGAAATCCATGGCGCCAACGGCTACCTGATCGAGCAGTTCCTCAACCCGCGCATCAACGACCGCACCGATCGTTACTCAGCGCAAAACCTTGAAGACCGCCTGCGCTTCGTATTCGAAATCGTCGACGCGGTGTGCGCGCGCATTGGCGCGAATCGCGTGGGCATCCGCATCTCGCCCTACGGCCAGCTGTTCGACATGCCCATCTATCCCGAAATCGACGAGACCTATTCGGCGCTCTGCGCCGGCATGGGCCAGCGCGGCATCGCCTATGTCCACGTCATGGACCAGACTCATTTCTTCCTCGCCAGCGAGGGCGCTGAAAAGCAGGAGCAGGCACTGCGTGAACTGCTGCGCCACTGCAAGGCACAGTTGAACGGCACCGCGCTGATCCTGGCGGGCGACATGACGCTGGAGCGTGCGCAGGATCTGGTGGATGCCGGGCTGATCGACCTGGCAGGCTTCGGGCAGCCATTCATTGCCAACCCCGACCTGGTGGCGCGGTTGAAGCATGGCTGGCCGCTGACTACGCCGGATCGGGAGACGTACTACGGGGGTGATGGGAAGGGGTATGTGGATTATTCGCCCTACGAGGCGGTTTGATCGGAGGGTGTGAATCTTAGCGATGTAGAGATCAAGCGCCGAGGTGTTCGCTTGGTTTTTGCAGCGCCGCTGAGATCTAGCGCCGCCCGCGCGGCGCTCGATATCAGCGGCAACACAAGGCCCCAAGCGCACGCTCCGAACACATCCCCTGTAACACAAGTGAAATATTCCCCGCGTAACTTCCTGCATTACATAAAAATTGCAGTCGCAAGACACTTTGATTGCAGGCCCGCCCGCCTCACCGGCCGCGGGTCATATCACAAGGAGGTGAGCGTGGAACCCTGTACTGAAGTGCTCCGTCATCAAATGCAAAGCGCGCAACCCGTGCTGATGCGCCTGGACATCGAAATGCAAGGCATCGACTTCGACCCACTGGTACCGGCGAGCATCGATGCAGCCATTGCCACGGTATACCGGGTGATCGAATCGCTGCTGGGCCCGTTTCGTCGTAATCCGATCCTCGGGCCCTTGGCCGATGAGCTCAGGGCACAATACCTTGATGGCATCCACGCAACTGTCAAGGCGGCCCGGCCCCTCGCCTGACCGCCTCGATACCAGGGACTCAGCTGTCCTTGCTGCGCCCAGGCAGCACGCTGCTGATCAGCTGCTTGGCCGTCTGCTTGAGAATGCCGGCCTGGTCGGGATCGCCCTGCAGCAGGGTTGAAGCGAATTTCTTCGCCTGTTCAAGCTTGATGTGCGGAGGCAGGGGGGCGACGTTGGGGTCGGTGCGGAATTCGATCACCACCGGCACGTCACTGGCCAACGCTGTTTCCCACGCCGCGGCCACTTCATCTTCCCGCTCGACGTAGATGCCCTTGAGCCCGATGGAAATCGCGAACAGGTGATACGGCACGTCGGGAATATCCTGCGACGCGGCGTACTTGGGGTCGCCTTCCATGACGCGTTGTTCCCACGTCACCTGATTCAGGTCCTGATTGTTGAACACTGCGCAGATCCACTTGCCATTGGCCCACTGCTGCCAGTACTTGGCCACAGTGATGAGCTCGGCGAGATTGTTCATCTGCATGGCGCCATCACCGACCAGGGCAACCACTTGACGCTCGGGGTGAGCGAATTTCGCAGCAATCGCGTAGGGCACCGCCGCGCCCATGCTGGCAAGCCCGCCCGATAGCGAGCACATCATGCCCTCGCGCATTTTAAGGTCGCGGGCAAACCAGTTCGCGCAGGAGCCCGAGTCGCTGGTGATGATTGAGTTGTCGGGCAGGCGTGGGGACAGTTCGTGGACCACGCGCTGGGGATTGACCGGGTCGGCGGAGGTGAGCGCGCGCTTGTCCAGCTTCTTGTCCCAGGCGGCGCGCCAGTGTTCGATCCTGTCGCGCCACTTGCGATCGGTCTTCTGCTCGATCAGCGGGAGCAGCGCGTCGAGGGTGTCACTGGCGTCGCCGACCAGATTGACCTCCATGGGGTAGCGCAGGCTGAGCATGTCGGGCGCCAGGTCGATCTGCACGCCGCGTGCCTGGCCCTCCTTGGGCAGGAACTCCGAATAGGGGAAGCCCGAGCCGATCATCAGCAACGTGTCGCACTCGTTCATCAGGTCATAGCTGGGCTCGGTGCCAAGCAGACCGATGCTGCCGGTCACCCATGGCAGCTCATCGGGCAGCACGGCCTTGCCGAGCAAGGCCTTGGCTACGCCGGCGCCAAGTTTGTCGGCAATGGCGCGGACCTGCTCGCTGGCTTGCAGGGCGCCAGCGCCTACGAGGATCGCGACTTTCTTGCCCTCGTTGAGCACCTTGGCAGCGCGTTGCAGGTCTGCGTCATAGGGGACGACCTTGGGACGGCTGAAGCCGACACCAGAATGCACCGTGCCGTGAGCCCGTTCCGGTTCTTCGTAGGGGAGTTCCTGCAGGTCGTTGGGCAAGATCATGGCGGTGACCTTGCGCTCACCCAAGGCAGTGCGGACAGCGCGGTCCACCAGATGACGTACTTGCGAAGGCACCGAAGCCTGCTGCACGAATGCGCCGGCCACGTCCTTGAACATCGACACCAGGTCGAGCTCTTGCTGATAGTGGCCGCCCAGCGCAGCGCGGGCTTGCTGTCCGACAATCGCAAGCACGGGCATATGGTCCATGCGAGCGTCATAAAGACCCGTGAGCAGGTGCGAGGCACCGGGACCGGAAGTAGCGATGCATACACCCAGCTCGCCTGTGAACTTGGCATGGGCACTGGCCATGAAGGCGGCCATTTCCTCGTGGCGGCACTGGATGAACTCGATCTTGCCCGACCTGCGCATGGCACCGAATACCCCATTGATGCCATCGCCGGGGTACCCGAATATACGCGTCACGCCCCACTGGCTGAGTCGTTCGACCAGGAAGTCGCCTACTGTAGTCGCCATCTTTTCCTCTCCTCGTTGCGCCAGAAGCGCGCAGCTAGTCAATGAAAGTTACGACTTACAGGGCGAAGCAGGCGTTCAGACTCATTTCATGAAACCCACGAGGACTGTGCGCGGAACAGTTTCAGCCCTTGCTGTGGTTGGGCGAGCTTGGCGGCCTGGCAATGCCCCTGGGGCCAGCAACGCCCCAGATGGCCAGGCCCACGAGGGGCAGCACGAAGATCAGCACAGTCCAGGCCAGCTTGGTGCCCGCGCTCTTGGTGCTTCGCCAGACGCTGTTCAACGCCCACAGGTCGAGCAGCAGGATAATGACGGCTCCGGCGAG
This sequence comes from Pseudomonas sp. JE3303, assembly GCF_056312565.1. NCBI lineage: Bacteria > Pseudomonadati > Pseudomonadota > Gammaproteobacteria > Pseudomonadales > Pseudomonadaceae > Pseudomonas > Pseudomonas sp. JE3303. The sequence goes on along the minus strand of NZ_JBWGIF010000007.1, from coordinate 161,131 downwards.
CCAGAAGAATGATGTCTCCATGGTGCGTCACCTCTGTCGATGATCAGCAAAAAGGTCTAGAGGATCGGCTTGCCCCCAGTAACCCCATACCGGCTGCCCGAGATGTAGCTGCCTTCGTCCGACGCCAGCAGGACGTAGATTGGCGACACCTCTACGGGCTGGCCCGGCCGGGCAAGGGGCGTCTGGCTGCCGAAATTGGATGCCTCTTCCTCGGGCATGGTGGCAACGATGAGCGGCGTCCAGATCGGGCCAGGCGCAACGCTGTTGACCCGGATGCCCTTCGGCCCGAGCATCTGCGCAAGGCCCGCCGAGAAGTTGGCGATCGCGCCCTTGGTCGCGGCGTAGCCCAGCAGGCTGGGTGTGGGCGAGTCCGAGTTCACGGAGGTGGTATTGATGATCGAGCTGCCCTTGGCCATGTAGGGCAGCGCCGCCTTGCAGATACGGAAGATCGCGGTGATGTTGACGTCGAACGTGCGTACCCATTCCTCGTCGGGAATGTCCTCGATGCTCTCATGGCTCATCTGGAAGGCCGCGTTGTTGACGAGCACATCGATGCGCCCGAAGCGCTCGACCGTCTTGGTCACCAGCTCGTCACAATGCGCCTTCTGTGCCAGGTCACCCGACAGCAGCAGGCACTGGCGCCCGGCCTGTTCGACCCAGCGCGCGGTCTCGCGGGCATCCTCGTGCTCGTCAAGATAGGCGATGACCACATCGGCGCCTTCGCGGGCAAAGGCGATAGCCACCGCCCGGCCGATACCGCTGTCGGCACCGGTGATCAGTGCCACCTTGTCGGTCAGGCGCCCGTGGCCGACGTAGCTCTGCTCGCCGCAATCCGGATAGGGTTCCATCTTGCTCTGCTCGCCGGGCACTTTCTGGGCTTGCTTGGGGAAAGGGGGAATGGGGTAATCACGCATACCGTTACTCCTGTCGCAGATGTGATGACTGTTGCCTTGTTGGAAACCCGGAAACCCATGCAGTTGGATCTGATGACGCCACGGCGCGACGAATGGGCATGAGCATGGTTATCATTGGCGATTCCAGCTGGTGCGCTGGAAACCATTTCCACAGGAAAACGGCGCCCATGATGGAATCGAATACACCGCCGCGTGGTCCCATCGTGAAGCGTGGTAATGACAGGCGTGTACTGCCTGTTGCAGGACAACAGCCTCAATCAATGGAGAGACGAAGATGAAAGCAGTCGTATTGACCGCCTTGCTGGCCACCGCCGGCCTGGCCCAGGCCCAGACCGTCGAGATCAATCTGGCGGGGCCTGATGGCGTCGGCAAACCGATCGGCAGCATCACCATCGAGCAGAACAAGTACGGCACCCTGCTTACCCCGGACCTGAAGGATCTCGAGCCAGGCGTGCACGGCTTCCACCTGCACCAGAATCCTTCCTGCGACGCTGCCCAGGCTGACGGCAAGACAGTACCGGCGGGTGCGGCAGGCGGGCATTGGGATCCAGCCAAGACCACCGCGCACAAGGGGCCCTATGACGACAGCGGTCACAAGGGCGACCTGCCGGCGATCTACGTCGGTGCCGACGGCAAGGCCACCTACCCGGTGCTGGCTCCACGCCTGAAGGCCGACGAGTTCAAGGGCCATGCGCTGATGGTGCACGTCGGTGGCGACAATCACAGCGACCATCCCGAAGCACTCGGTGGCGGCGGTGCGCGCTTTGCCTGTGGCGTGGTGAAGTAACAGCCCGAGGGCGCGGCGCGCGTGGGGACATTTCCCCGCGCGCCCCGCAGCACGCGAGGCCAGCAAAAATATCTTTCAGCCTTAGGTAAATCCTTTGTCGGGCAGGCGCCCGGCGCAGCGCCGCTAGGGTAATGTGACGGTTATCCCTATCAGTCCCGCGCGCGGCATGTTCCGGCGCCAGAGAGGTGCCTGTGGCTGCCTATACCCTGCGACAACTCAAGTATTTCGTCACCACCGTCGAGGCCGGCAGCGTAGCCGAGGCCTCACGCCAGCTGTACATCGCCCAGCCATCCATCTCGACCGCCATCAAGAGTCTCGAAGAAAGCTTTGGCGTGCAGCTTTTCATTCGCCATCACGCCCAGGGCGTGTCGCTGACGCCCAGTGGAAAGCGCTTCTACGCCAAGACCCGGGCGCTGTTGCAGATGACCCACGAGTTCGAGCAGAACGCCCTGGCTGACAACGACACCGTGGCCGGGCAGATCGACATCGGCTGCTTCGAGACCGTGGCCCCCTTGTACCTGCCGCGGCTGATCGCCGGGTTTCGCGAGCGCTACCCGGGCGTTGATATCCGCTTGCGTGACGGTGAGCAACAAGACCTGATCCAGGGCCTGACCGCTGGCACTTTCGATGTGGCGTTCCTCTATGACCATGACCTGGATGGCACCATCGAAGCCGAGCCATTGATGCCCCCGCAAAAACCCTACGTGCTGTTGCCCGAGAAACACCGGTTTGCCGGCCAGGCCCAGGTGTCGCTGCGCGACCTCTGCCCGGAACCGATGATCCTGCTCGACGTTGCGCCCAGCCGTACGTACTTCGTGAGCCTGTTCAACGACATGGGGCTGACGCCGAACATCGTGTTCAGTTCGCCCTCTATCGAGATGGTGCGGGGGATGGTGGGGCAGGGGTTCGGGTTTTCGCTGCTGGTGACCCGGCCGCATTCGGAGTGCACCTACGACGGGCAGAAGGTGGTGACGGTCGAGATCGCCGAGCCGGTGGCGACCTCGGGGCTTGCTGCCGCGCGATTGAAGCGGGTCCAGCTGACCAAGCCCGCCCAGCTGTTCGTGGACTTCTGCCGCGAAGAGCTGGGGCGGATCTGAGAGCAGCCCGGCCCGCCCTTTTGCAGGGCGGGCCGGGGGTTACATCTCGTCCGGCACCACTGCGATGATGTCGATCTCCATCAGCCACTCCGGCTGGGCCAATCCGGCCACTACCAACCCCGTGGATATCGGGAACACGCCCTTGAGCCACTTGCCGACCTCCTGGTACACCGCCTCCCGGAAGCGCGGGTCGGTGATATAGGTGGTGGTCTTGACGATGTGCGACATGTCCGAGCCTGCCTCCTCGAGCAGCTGCTTGACGTTTTTCATCGCCTGCTCGGCTTGCGCGCGCGGGTCTCCGAGGCCGACCAGGCGGCCTTCGAAGTCGGTGCCGACCTGGCCGCGCACATACACGGTGTTACCCGCCCGCACGGCCTGGCACAGGTCATTGTCCAGGGTCTGGTTGGGATAGGTGGCCTTGGTGTTGAACATGCGGATGCGGGTATGGGTTGGCATCAGTTGACTCCCTGGAGGCTGGTTTTCTTGAGCGCAGGCTCGGCATCGGCCTGGCGCTGGGTGCTGTCTCGATAGGCAAGGTAGGTGCGTTGCGTGGCGATATGTCCGGCAACATGCTTGGCGTCGTGCCACACGCCCCAGATGAATGAGGAGCCCCGGCGCGACAGCCATGGCAGGCCGACGAAGTACACGCCCGGTTCGCTGGACACGCCGCGCTGGTGCCTCGGCTTGCCGTTGGGGTCGAAGGCATCGACCTGCAACCAGCTGAAATCGGTGGCATAGCCGGTGGCCCAGATGACCGAGGTGACGCCTGCCTTGGCAAGGTCCAGTTCAGCGATCGGGTTGCTGACGCACTCAGGCTCAGGATGACGGCGTCGCGCTTCGGGTTCTTCGGGCAGGTCCAGGCCATTGCGCTCGATGTACGCATCGGCGGCATCCAGCAAGGCCAGGTAGTTTTCGTCACCACGGTCGAGGTTGGCCGCCAGGTCGTCCTGGAAGCTGACCACACCGTCGTTGAACGCCTTGGTCAGGCCGACCAGGTTCATGCCCTGATGCGCCAGCGCGCGGAAGTCCACGGTATGGCCGCCACGCGCACCGCTCACGGCGATGGTCACGTGCTCGCGGCCGGGCTTGGCGATCTCTGCGTCCCACTCGCCCAATACGCCCAGCCACCAGCAGAAGTCACGGTTGCGGTAGGCGCGTGGCGGGCGGTCGTGCGCACCTACCGACAGGTATACCTTGCGCCCGGCGCGCATCAGTTCCTCGGCGATCTGCACGCCGGACGATCCCGCGCCCACCACCAGCACCGCGCCTTCGGGCAACTGCTCAGGGTTGTAGTAGGCAGCCGAGTGGATCTGGTGCAGGGCCGGATCCTTGGGTGCGATCGGCGGGATCACTGGGCGCTGGAACGGGCCGGTGGCGGCGACTACGCGGCTGGCCTGGATCACGCCCTGGGAGGTCTCGATGGTGAAGCCGGGACGGTCGGCGTTGCGGACCACCTTCCTGACCTCGACACCCGTGCGGATCGGCAGGTTGAATTTATGTGCATAGGCTTCGAAGTAGTCCGCCACCTGGTCCTTGCCCGCGAAAGCATCCGGGTCCAGGTCGAATTCCAGGCCAGGGAAGCGGTCGTGCCACACCGGGCCGTTTGCGACCAGCGAATCCCAGCGGCCGGTGCGCCAGGCCTCGGCGATGCGGTTGCGCTCCAGCACCAGGTGCGGCACGCCGAGTTTGCTCAGGTGTTCGCTCATGGCGACGCCAGCCTGGCCTGCGCCAATTACCAGCGTATCAATAACGGTCTTGTCGATTGTCATGTCTGAGCCCTTGTTGAAGGCGGTTCTTGTGAGGTCGGTAGGGGTACCGCCTGTGCCTGGAGCCAGACTAGGGAAGGGCAATGGAACGTTAAAATATTATTTAGCTAACACTTGCCCATAATTATCTGAAGGCCCCGTATTCATTGGCCTTTGTCGAATTCATGCGTGCTTTTTTCTGATGTTCTGACGTCGCCGGTGCCACGTTATTTTTTTCCTTTCCAGGAACCATAAAAAAGGTCGTTTCGCTGTTGCCGGGTGCTCCCCAGAATGCTGTTTACCTATGACTCAAACCGAACAAGGAGCAACAACATGACCTTCTCCATCATCGGTCGCTGCCAGGAAACCGGCCAGCTTGGCATCGCCATCAGCTCATCGAGCATTGCCGTCGGCGCCCGTTGCCCGTGGGTACGCGCCGGCGTAGGCGCCGTGGCAAGCCAGAACATCACCTTGCCAGCGCTTGGGCCGCAAGTGCTCGACGCCCTCGAGCAAGGGCAACTGCCCACGGCGGCGCTGGACCGTGTATTGAGCGCCAATGGCTGGAGCGAGTACCGGCAGGTGACGGTCATCGACAGCCAGGGGCAGGTTGCGCTGTTCACGGGCAAGCAGGCCCTCGGTGTGCACAACGCAGGGGCCGGGGATCAATGCGTGGCTGCAGGCAACATGCTGGCAGGCCCGCAGGTCATCCAGGCCATGGTCAGTGCCTTCGAGCAGCACCACGGCCATCTCGCCGATCGCCTGCTGGCAGCCATGCATGCGGCGATCCAGGCGGGTGGCGAAGCGGGGCCGGTGCATTCGGCAGCGCTCAAGATCGCCGGCGAGCTCACCTGGCCCCTGGTGGACCTGCGCGTGGACTGGGCCGAGCAAGACCCGATCGGCCAGCTGGATGCGCTCTGGCAGGCCTACCGCCCGCAAATGCAGGACTACGTGACCCGCGCGCTCGACCCGACCACTGCCCCGAGCTACGGAGTGCCCGGCGATGAATGAACCGACCAGCCGCGCGCTGCTCGAGCGGCTGATCGGCTTTGCCACGGTCAGCCGCGATTCGAACCTGGAGTTGATTACGTTTATCCGTGATTACCTGGCCGGTCTTGGCGTGGAAAGCGAGCTGTTTCACAACGACGATGGCACCAAGGCCAACCTGTTCGCGACCATCGGCCCGACCGATCGTGGCGGCGTAGTGTTGTCCGGACATACCGATGTGGTGCCGGTGGACGGCCAGGCCTGGACCGTCGAGCCGTTTCTCCTTACCGAGCGGGAGGGCCGCCTGTATGGACGCGGCGCCGCCGACATGAAAGGCTTCATCGCCTCGGTGCTTGCCGCAGTGCCGGTCTTTCTCGCCGAGCCCTTGAGGCTCCCGGTGCATCTGGCGTTTTCCTACGACGAAGAAGTCGGTTGCCTCGGCGTTCGCTCGATGCTGGCCGACCTGCAGAAGCGTCCGCACAAGCCCCGGCTGTGCCTGATCGGCGAGCCTACCGAGCTCAAGCCCGTGCTGGGCCACAAGGGCAAGCTGGCCATGCGCTGCCAGGTCCAGGGTGCTGCTTGCCATTCGGCCTATGCGCCCCAAGGCGTCAACGCCATCGAATACGCTGCGCGGCTGATCGGCAAGCTAGGCGAGATCGGACAAGGACTGGCCTGGCCGGAGCATCATGACGCGCGCTTCGACCCACCGTTTTCCACGGTGCAGACCGGCATGATCAAGGGTGGCCGGGCGCTGAACATCGTCCCTGCCGAGTGCGAGTTCGACTTCGAAGTGCGGGCCCTTCCAGGCTTTGAAGCGCAGGCGGTGGCGGATGAGCTGCAGACCTACGCCCAGGTTGAGCTGGTGCCGCGGATGCATGCGGTGCAGGCGGACACCGGCATCCGATTCACGCCCTTGAGCGCCTATCCTGGATTGGCAACCGCCGCTGACAGCGAAGCCGCCCAGGTATTGGCGTTGCTCAGTGGGTCATCGGCGTTCGGGACGGTGGCGTTTGGCACCGAAGGCGGGCTGTTCGAGCAAGCCGGCATCCCGACGGTGGTGTGTGGGCCTGGGAGCATGGACCAAGGGCACAAGCCGGATGAGTTCGTGACCGTGGAGCAGTTGGCGGGATGCGATGCGATGCTGCAGCGCTTGGCCCACTACCTGCGCCAGGCAGGGCCCTGAACCTGGGGATGTGCAAGGTAATGCCCTGTGCCCGCTGGGAGTGACTTCAGCGGGCAGCTTGACTGCAGGCGCTAACCGCACGCCCTCACTGCGCCATGTGCAACTCTGGGAGCTTCACACGAAACCCCTGGGTAATCCCAAGGAGGCAGACGATCCCCAAGCCCATCCAGCACAGGCCGATCGTGAACGACATGCTCGACAGGCTGGTCCACAACCAGAGGGTGCTGAGAAAGCCCAGTGCCGGTATGGCGCCATAAAGCAGCCAGTTTCGGGTGCCGCGCAGTTTCTGGTCCACCAGGTAGTGCTTCACGACCGCGAGGTTGACCGCCGAGAAGGCAAACAGGGCGCCGAAGCTGATCATGTTGGCGACGGTGTCCAGGGTGATGAACAGGGCGATGAGCGACAGGATGCTGACCAGCACGATGGCTGTAGCCGGTACGCGTTTCTTCGTGACCAGCTGGCCAAACACGCGCAGCAGCGCGCCATCGCGGCCCATGGCGAACAGCACGCGGGATACGCTGGCCTGCGACACCATGGCCGAGGCAAAGCAGCCGGCCACGTAGGTGGCAGTGAAGGCGGTCACCAGCAATTCACCTCCCACGCGACGCATGACGTCCACCGATGCCGAGTCCGGGTCGGCGAAGGTGTTCCACTCGGGGTAGACCGACTGGGCGAAATAGGACACCAGTAGGAACAACAGGCCGCCGACCAGCGACACCACCATGATCGCCAGCGGAATACGGTAGGTCGGGTTGGTGGTTTCCTCGGCCATGGTGGAGACGGCGTCAAAGCCCAGGAACGACAGGCACAGCACCGCAGCCCCCGTCATGATCAGCGGCACGCTGAAGCCTTCATGATGGAAAGGCTTGAACAGCGACACCGGCTCGGATTGCTCGGCCAGGTTGTGGATCGACAGTGCGACGAAGACGACGATGAACACCAGCTGGACGACGACCAGGATCCAGTTGACCCGTGTGATGGATTCGATGCCCACCAGGTTGAGGAGCGTCACCAGGGCAATGGAGCCGATGACCCATACCCAGGCGGGCACTGCCGGGAAGTACTCGGACATGTAGATGCCGATCAGCAGGTAGCTGAGCAGCGGCAAGAAGATGTAGTCGAGCAACAGCGTCCAGCCGGCCATGAAACCGAAGTAGCTGCCGAAGGCCTTGCGGGTGTAGGTATAGACCGAGCCTGATTGCGGGTGGGCCTGCACCATGCGGCCGTAGCTGTACGCAGTCAGCAACATGGCGGCGAGTGTCAGCAGGTAGGCGGTGGGCAAATGCCCCTTGGTCATCTGGGTGACCAGGCCGTAGGTGGTGAAGACGGCCAGCGGGACCATGTAGGCAAGGCCGAACAGCACCAGCGCGGTGAGACCCATGGAGGTGCGGAAGCGGCCCGTGGCTGGTGCTTGCGATGGGCAAGGGTGGAGGTGAGTGTCGGCTGTCTTTGTTGTTGTATGCATTGCGAACTCCCGGTAATCGGATACAGGACGCTGCGGTGCGCGAGCGGCTCGCGGCCGTGGTTGAGGTTTTCAGCAGGACGCAGGGTGCCCACCCTTGCTAGGGAGGGCACTACCTCGTCAAATCAGAGCCTGCCGACGATCCGCGCGGTGCGGTCCACGGCGATGCGGGTTTTCTCGACCAGCTCGTCGAGCTCCCCGCGAGTGGCGACCAGGGCGGGCGCCATGATCATGCGGCCAAGGGTCGAGCGGATGATCACGCCTTCCTCGAAACCGAAGGTGCGGCACTGCCAGGCCAGGTCGTTCTCGTTGTCGAAGCGCTTGCGGGTGGCCTTGTCTTCGGCGAACTGCAAGGCGGCCAGCAGCCCTGTCCCTTGGATGTCGCCGATCAAGGGATGCTCAGCGAACACCTCGCGCAGGATCCGCTGCAGATACGGTCCTGTGTCGTCCTTCACCTGACGCACGATGCCCTCATCACGCAAGGCCTTGAGGTTGGCCACAGCCACCGCCGCAGCGACCGGGTGCCCGGAGTACGTGAGTCCGTGGGCAAATACGCCGCCGCGCTCGACCAGGGCTTCGGCGATGCGCCTGCCCAGCACCAGGCCGCCCATGGGCACGTAGCCGCTGGTCAGGCCCTTGGCGATGGACAGGGTGTCTGGCTGGAAGTCGAAATGCTCGTGCGCGAACCACTCGCCCGTCCTGCCAAAGCCGCCGATCACTTCGTCCGCGCACAGCAGCACGTCGTACTGGCGGCAGATGCGCTGGATTTCAGGCCAGTAGCTTTCTGGCGGGAAGATCATGCCGCCGGCGCCCTGGAATGGCTCTGCGATGAAGCCGGCAACATGCTCGGCACCCAGTTCGAGGATCTTCTCTTCAAGTTGCAGGGCGCAGCGCCGACCGAATTCGGCCGGGGTCAGGTCGCCACCCTGGGCGTACCAGTAAGGCTCATCGATGTGCGCGATATCCGGAATCATCCCGCCCATCTCGTGCATGAACTTCATGCCGCCCAGGGCAGTGGCCGCCAGGGTCGAGCCGTGGTAACCGTTCCAGCGGCCAATCATCACCTTCTTCTGCGGCTTGCCAACCACTTGCCAGTAACGGCGCACGGTACGGATCAGCACCTCGTTGGCTTCGGAGCCGGAGTTGGTGTAGATCGCGTGGCTGTAGTGCGCAGGAAGCAGGCTGAAGAGCAGTTCGGAAAGCTCGATCACCGCCGGGTGAGTCGTATGGAAGAACATGTTGTAGTAGGGCAGTTGGTCCATCTGCGCGGCTGCCGCGGCGCTCAGGTCCTTGCGGCCATAGCCGAGCTGGGTGCACCACAGGCCCGACATGCCATCCAGGTAGCGGTTACCGTCGTTGTCCCACAGGTTCAGGCGCTCGCCCCGGACCATTACCCGCGGCCCTTCGGCATTCAGCGCTTTCTGGTCCACAAACGCGTGGATGTGGTGGGCGGCGTCAGCCTGCTGATAGTCCTGGGTATCTCGTTGCGGTGCGAAGCGTGCGTTCATGGCTCTGTTCTCTTTCTTGTTGATGGCGCAAGGCGAGGAGGGGCTGCTCAGCGGCGTGTGCCGGTGTCCTGAGCGCCGGGGTTGGAAATATGCTCCCACACTCCGAAATTCCCCGAAATCACCCGTTGGGGTGAGGCGCAGAAGGCCCCGGCGCGGTGCTCGGCTACAGAGCTTTTTCATATGACTGGAGAACATTTTTACTAATTTTCCTCGCCGCGTAGGTGGAGCACCATCAGCCCATATCAATAACAACTGACCGTCTCAGCGGTCGATGTGGGAGTGCAGCGTGTTCGACCATGACTTCTGGCAGCAGCGGGCCTACCGCCAAACATTCATCGATACCGCGCTCATTGGCGGCCGCTCGGTGAAGTCTTCCTCGGGGGCTACTTTCGATGCCATCAACCCGGCCACGAACCGGTTGCTCGCCCAGGTGGCGGCCTGTGGCGAGGAGGAGGTCGACCTCGCCGTGCGCTCGGCTCGCCATGCGTTCAACGAAGGTTCCTGGGCGCGCATGGCACCGGCGCAGCGCAAGAAGATGCTGGTCAGGCTGTCCGAACTGCTGCTGGAGCACCGCGAAGAGCTGGCCCTGCTTGATTCGATGAACATGGGCAAGCCTGTCATGGATGCCTACAACATCGACGTGCCGGGTGCTGCCGGGGTATTCGCCTGGTACGGCGAGGCCCTGGACAAGGTGTACGACCAGGTCGCGCCAACCGCTGCCAATGCATTGGCCACCATCACGCGGGAAGCCTTGGGCGTCATCGCTGCAGTCGTGCCGTGGAACTTCCCGCTGGACATGGCAGCCTGGAAACTGGCGCCGGCACTGGCTGCCGGTAACAGCGTGATCTTGAAACCCGCTGAACAGTCGCCTTTCTCGGCCTTGCGACTGGGGCAGCTCGCGCTGGAAGCGGGCATTCCGGAGGGCGTGCTGAACGTGGTTCCCGGTCTGGGTGTGAGCGCAGGCAGGGCCTTGGGGCTTCATCCCGACGTTGATTGCCTGGTGTTTACCGGATCGACCCAGGTGGGCAAGTACTTCATGCAGTACTCCGCTCGGTCCAATCTCAAGCAGGTCTGGCTGGAGTGCGGCGGCAAGAGCCCGAACCTTGTGTTTGCCGACTGCCAGGACCTCGATCTGGCTGCCGAAAAAGCGGCGTTCGGGATCTTCTTCAATCAGGGTGAGGTGTGCTCGGCCAACTCCCAGTTGTACGTGCAGCGCTCCATCCATGACGAGTTCGTCGAACGTGTGATCGCAAAGTCTCGATCCTGGATGCCAGGTGACCCGCTGGACCCTGCCAGCGCTGCGGGGGCAATCGTCGACAGCGAGCAGACCACCCGCATCATGCGTGCGATCGGCCAGGCGAGTGAAGATGGCGCGAAGCTGCTGAGCGGTGGGGAGCAACTGACCTTCAATGGCTCCTCCAACTTCATCCAGCCCACGATATTTGGCGAGGTGAAGCACGACAGCGCACTTGCCCGGGAGGAGATCTTCGGGCCGGTGCTTGCCATCAGTGCCTTCGATGGCGAAGAAGAGGCCATCTCGCTGGCCAATGACAGCGTCTACGGCCTGGCTGCTTCGGTATGGAGCGATGACCTGAATCGTGCCCATCGCGTAGCCAAGGCACTGAAGGCCGGCACGGTGTCGGTCAACACCATGGACGCACTCGACCTTACCGTCCCGTTCGGGGGTGGCAAGCAGTCCGGGTTCGGCCGTGACCTTTCGCTGCACGCTTTTGACAAGTACACCCAACTGAAAACCACCTGGTTCCAGCTTCGTTAAATCGTGAGGGTTTCTCCATGCGTATATTCACCGCGTCGTTCAGCCTTGCCGTGCTCAGCGCTGTAAGCGCTCCAGCGTTCTGCAACCCTTCCAGTCTCACGGTCATCTCGTTTGGCGGCGCTACCAAGGCCGCCCAGCAGGCGGCCTACTTCCAGCCCTTTGAACAAAGCGGGGCGGCAAAGGTGGTGGCGGGTGAATACAACGGCGAACTTTCAAAGATCAAGGCCATGGTCGATGTCGGTCATGTTTCATGGGACGTGGTGGAGGTGGAAAGCCCGGAGCTTCTCCGAGGCTGCGAGGAAGGGCTTTTCGAGCGTATCGACCCCGCGCTGCTGGGCGATCAGTCGAACTATCTGCCCGGTACCGTAAGCGAATGCGGTGTGGCCAGCTATGTATGGTCCATGGTGCTTGCCTACAACACACAAAAGCTCGCCACCGGGCCTGCCTCATGGGCCGATTTCTGGGATACCCAGCGCTTCCCGGGCAAGCGCGGCCTGCGCAAAGGCGCCAAGTACACCTTGGAAGTGGCACTGCTCGCCGACGGCATCTCGCGCGACGATCTCTACACAGTACTGGCAACACCAGAGGGGGTGAATCGAGCGTTTCGCAAGCTCGACCAAATCAAGCAGAACATCCAGTGGTGGGAGGCCGGCGCGCAACCGCCCCAGTGGCTGGTGGCCGGCGATGTGGTGATGTCCGCGGCATACAACGGCCGGATCGCCTCCGCCCAGAAGGATGGCTCCAAGCTTGGCATTGTCTGGCAGGGCAGCCTGTACGACCCTGATCACTGGGCGATCGTGCGAGGGTCCAAGAACAAGGAACTGGCGGAGAAATTCATCACTTTCGCCAGCCAGGCCGAGTCGCAGAAAGCCTTTTCCACCCAGATTCCATACGGCCCCGTACGCACCGAAGCACTTGCTCAACTGCCCTCGGAGGTCCAGCATCAGCTTCCAACGGCCCCCACCAACCTTGCCGATGCGCAATTGGTGAACGCCGAGTTCTGGGTCGATCACGGTGAAGAGCTTGAAGAGCGTTTCAATGCCTGGGCAGCCCGCTGATGCCCTTTTGACCAAGGACCGCCTCGGGTCCGAAGCGTGGTTCGTCCACATGGCGCGGGTGGTCGATGGCATCGGCACTTCTGGGTTCGTCGATTCGCTGTTCGCTGCGATCAACTACCTGGCACCCGCCCAGGCCATCACGGTCTTCCTGTTCCCGCACGAGGGGTTGCCTTCGGCACTTTTCGAGCGGGACGAGGAAGGGCCGTGGATGCCTGAAGGCAGTGTCCGAAAGTACCTGGAGGGCTTCTACCTGCTGTGCCCCTTCTACCGGGCCTGCATGGACAGCATCGCGCCGGGTTGCTACCGGCTGAGCGACGTGGCACCCGACCACTTCAGACGCAGCGAATACTTCCTTTCCTTCTACCAGCATGCGCGTCTTGAAGACGAGCTCAACTACATTGTGCCGCTTGGGCCCAAGCTGACCATCGCGGTTGCCCTGGCCAGTACCGCCGGCTGAACCGGCGGCAGGTCGACGCGCTCAAGCGCATCGCCCCCTGGGTGCTGGCGGTCGTGCGCCGGCATTGGGGCGACCTTGACGCGGACTCCCTGGGCGGGCGCTTCGAAAGCGCGCTTGGCCGGCAGATCAACGCGGCGCTGACCCGGTTCGGCTCGTCGTTGTTGACCGAGCGTGAGTGCCTGGTGGCGCAGTACATGCTTCGCGGTCACTCCGTCCGGTCACTCGCAGAGCGTCTGGGTATCAGCGAAGAAACCGTCAAGACACACCGCAAGCACCTGTACGCCAAGCTGGACATCGCCAAGCAGTCCGAACTGTTTTCGCTCTTCATCGACTCCGTGGCCCAGGCCCAGGAAGGGCTGAGCAAAGACCCTTTGGAAAGCTACCTGCACCGCAGGCGCTGAGCCATGCGCTTTGCAAGTTGCGGCGTTTTTCTTCGCTACAGATCCGGGTCCAGGCCAGCGCTGTCGCCATGCCAGTCGAAACGCTCCACCTCATGGCGTCGTTTGCGGAAGGTGTAGGGCGTCTCTCCGTACTGTTTGCGGAACCACAGTATGAAATGGGACGCGTCCGAGAACCCGCAGGCGAGGGCGATGGTGGTGATGTTCTGGCTGGTGTTGACCAGCAGGCGACGCGCATGTTCCAGGCGCAATTTGCGCCAGTAATTGGCCGGCGGCTCTTGAGTGTTGGCGACAAACTCGCGGTGCAGCTGTCTTGGGTGGGTGCCTACGGCCTCAGCGACCGTCTGCAATGTCATGGAGGCGTCCAGATGAGCGCGCATGAATTCGATAGCGCGATGAACCCGGTCGTGCTGGTACACGCTTTCACTGGCCGCTGTCGCTCGCTCATCTTCCCTGCGTTCTTCCACAAGTAGATATTCAAGGCCTTTTTGAGCCCGGACTGAACCGCAGTGGCGCCTGATCAGGTTGGCGGCCAGGTCGATGGCGGTGCCGCCTGGGCAGGTGATGATGCCTCTGTCGTCCACGTAGCTTTTGTCGATGACCATCGTGGACGCGGGGAAACGTTCCTTGAACTCGTCGCGCAGTGTGAAATGCACAGCGCAGCGGCGCCCGTCCAGCAGGCCTGCCTTGCCAAGTACGAACGAGCCAGAGCACAGGGCGATGACGGGAATGTTTGCAGCGTTGACGGCCTTCAGGGCATCCAGCAGCCAGTCGGGTGGGTTGCGCGTCTCTCCCAGAAGCCCCCCGGCAATAACGATGTAGTCGTACTGGGCGAACATGTTGAGTGGCTTGGTGGGCAGAATGGGCATGCCGCAACTGGCGGTAATGGGCAGGTCATTCAGCGTCATCCAGTCCCACTGGCAGAACAGTTGTTGGCTGCGGAAGGATTTGTCCGCCGCGAAGCGCAGCGAATCCACGAGTCCCGCGACCGGCACCAGCGTGAACTGGTTCAGCAGCACGAAACCCACCCTCAATTCAGGCTTTACGGGCAGCTTGATATCTGCCTCCGGCAGCGGGTCACAGTGCTCTTGGTGAACCATGGACGAATACCTCACCTCATCGTGACTGCCGACATCTTAGAGGGAGTGGTAGGTCCGGGATATCACATTAGTCTCAGCAAATAGAAAAATTGGGACAAAAAGTGACTACGGCATGATCACTTCGAGAACCTCTTCGCTCCAGCCACGCAAAGAATCACCGCGACGGTCACGCCAAGCATTCCAAGACTCACGCGCTCATGCAGCAGGGTCGCTGCCAACGCTAGGCCGAAAAAAGGCTGGAGCAATTGCAGTTGTCCAACTGCCGCGATGCCACCCTGCGCCAAACCGCGATACCAGAAGACGAAACCGACCAGCATGCTGAACACTGAGACATAGGCAAGGCTGATCCAGGCTGGCGCCGAGATGCCTGTGAAGCTTTCCGGCAATTTGTAGAGCGTCAGTGCCGCCATCACTGGAAGGGATATGACCAGGGCCCAGGAAATCACCTGCCAACCACCGAGAACCTTCGACAGTCTGGCGCCTTCCGCGTAACCGAGCCCGCAAGCCACTATCGAAAGCAACATCAGGATGTCTCCTTCAGGCGAGGCAGTCAGCCCTTGGGATAACGCAAATCCGACGACAAGCAGGCTGCCCGCGATCGAAAAGACCCAAAAGGCCATGCGTGGGCGCTCACCGCCGCGCAAAACACCAAAGGCCGCTGTGGCGAGGGGCAACAGCCCAATGAACACAATCGAATGGGCTGAAGTGACGTACTGCAAAGCCATCGCGGTCAGCAGCGGGAAACCCACAACGACGCCAAGCGCTACTACGACCAACGCAATGATCTGACTACGTGAAGGACGCTTCTCCTTGAACAGCAGAAGCAGCGCCAGCCCCAGCAGTCCAGCGATGCTCGCGCGAGCAACTGTAAGAAAGAGCGGATCGAACTCCATGACAGCGACTCTAGTGGCTGGCAGCGAACCGCTGAAGATGAGCACACCAATCAGCCCATTGACCCATCCGCTGGTGGTCTTGTCGCTGCATTGATCGGGTAGATCAGTTGTGGTGCTCATGGCTGGTACCTCGCTGCTTGAGTGAGCAAAGCGTACGATCTACCTGGCAATACAATCAAGAAATTGTAATGGATACATTCCCCATGCCTCGCTCGCGCTACAAAGCAGTCGTTGACGCCCTTGCCGCTGACATCCGTGCCGGAAAACTCCCTCCTGGCACTCGTCTGCCTACCCATCGTGAGCTTGCAAAGAGGGAAGGGGTCGCCTTGGTGACGGCCAGCAGGATCTACGCAGAGCTTGAGCAAATGGGGCTCGTGAGCGGCGAAACCGGGCGCGGTACCTTCGTGCGTGAGACATCGCTGCCGCTGAGTCATGGCATCGATCAGCAGGATGTCGCCGCTGGGATGATCGATCTCAACTTCAACTATCCCTCGCTACCGGGACAGGCCGAGTTGCTGCGCACAGCGCTCAGGCAACTGGCGCTCTCGGGAGACCTGGAATCCCTTCTGCGTTATCAACCTCACGGCGGAAGAATTCATGAGCGCGCTTCGGCAGCACGTCACCTTCGAGAGCGAGGCCTTGAAGTTGAAGCGGCTCAAGTCCTTCTGGTGAATGGAGCTCAGCACGGCCTGGCGGTGACGTTGATGGCGCTGTTACGCCCAGGCGATGTCATTGCTGCCGATGCATTGACCTATTCGGGTTTCAAGGTGCTTGCCGAGGCCCTCCACCTGGAGATTGTCGCAGTTGCTTCATCCGAAAACGGCCTCGATCTCAGCGCCCTGGAGCGGCTTTGCAAAAACCGTCCTGTCCGCGCGATCTACACAATGCCAACGTTGCATAACCCGCTTGGTTGGGTAATGCCATTGAGCGACCGGGAGCGTCTTGCTGCCATCGCCAGTAAGCATGATCTGACAATCATTGAGGATGCGGCCTACGCCTATCTGGTTGAGGACGCGCCGCCCCCGGTGGCACAGCTGGCACCTGAGCGAACAGTGTATGTCTCGGGGCTTTCGAAAAGCGTGGCAACGGGACTGCGGGTTGGCTTCGTAGCAGCACCATCACACCTGAATCCGAAGTTGGAACGGGCAATTCGCGCTACCACCTGGAACACTCCTGGCGTTCTGACAGCCATCGCTACGGGATGGTTGGATGACGGCACCGTTGCCAGGCTGGAAGCGGAAAAACGCCATGATGCCCAGTCGAGGCAGGCACTCGCGGCAAGGGTCCTCAAAGGCATTGCCTATGTGAGCCATCCATCATCCTACTTCCTCTGGATACCGCTGGCCGACGACGCCCGCGCCGACAAGATCACCATGGCGCTGATGCAAGAGCAGATATCCGTCTCGACGGCTGAACCGTTTTCCACTTCTATGCATGTTCCGCATGCAATTCGGCTGGCACTTGGATCGACCGACATGAAATCGCTGGAGGCTGCCTTGAAGCGTGTCGCGTGGGTGGTCGGCGTCTATTCGTGATGCTGTGTTGGAAGCTTGAGCACCAGGGCTGGCCAAATGCCGGCTGCAGCTCGTCGTCTCACCTTCATGAAAGCCCCAAGCCGGCCGAAAGACAGTGAATCCATACATCGCGATCTAACCCATGTCCAAGCCGGTCTCCAATCCCGCTGATCGAGATGTCAGCACGCGTACGAGTGTGTCACTTTCCCGTAAATCTGCATCGACCTTCGCGGCAATCCTCGCAATTGCCTTCGCGTTGGGGGTCGGGCTGTTGATGTATTTCGCGTACAACCTGGATCGGGCCGAAGAACGCCAGACCCAATCGCTGATCGAGAAAAGCCTCGCGACGGTGAAAAAGTCTCAAAAGGTGACCGCGATCGACTATGCCTTTTGGGGTGATGCATACAAGTTCCTGCACTCTCAGGTGAGTGTCGAATGGGCATACGTACGGGAAAATTTCGGCCCGCCACTGTTCGAGGATTACGGTTTCAATGGCCTGTTCGTGGTCAGCTCTTTCGACCGCACGATGTATTCGGTAATTGACGGCAAGCTGGTCGATATCTCGGCCCCCGCCTGGCTCGGGCAGCCTGTAGGTGCGCTGGTGAACGCAGCCCGGGCCGGTGCCGAAGAGGGGGAAGTCGTCACACTGTTGATCATGCACCACGGTACGCCTGCTTTCATCACCGCAGCGGCCATCACACCGGGTACCGACCCAACGGTCGAGCCAGACGGCAGGTCCGCCTCGGTGATGTTGCTGGTCAAGCTGCTAGATGCGGCAATCCTGGAAGAAATAGGCCAGACCTTGGGCATAAAGGGCTTGCGCCTGGCGGCGGACGGTAAGGACGCACAGTCACAGGTCGTCTTGCAGGGCGACGACGGCAACCTCATCCGCTTGCAATGGGATGCGGTGAGAGCTGGTCGACAGATGGCCATTTTCGTTTTGCCGATGATAGTCCTGAGCGGGCTCACATTGCTGCTGATGACATGGGTCATGTCGCGCCGTAATGCAGCGGCTGCTCGCACCGTGGACGCCAGTCACGACCTGCTCAAGCGTAGTCAGGCCGCTCTGTCGATCAGCGAATCACGCTTTCGCGATGTCGCCGAAGCGAGCTCCGACTGGATCTGGGAGATCGATACCCAGGGGCGCGTGACCTATCTGTCCGACCGCTTCGAGAGCGTTACTGGCCTGCCCAAGCTTCGCTGGCTCGGCGCTTCGATCGATGAGTTCATAGCTCCCCCGGCCGGGGCCTTGCTGGATTGGCTGCGCGGCGCGGAGTGTGTGGGCGACAACGTCATGGAGTGCCGCTACACGGACGTGCACCAGCGCCAACGCATCGCACGAATCGCCGCGCGTAACATCGGGGCACAGGGTTTCAGGGGAACCGCTACCGATGTCACGGAGGAAATCGAAGCACGCCAGCGTGTCGAGTATCTCTCGCGGCACGACGTACTGACAGGCCTGCCGAATCGCGCTCGGTTGCGTGATTTCCTGGATGCCCGGCTGGCGCTGGCGTCGATGCCCGCTCAGCCCCTGGCCATGCTGACCATCGACCTCGACCGTTTCAAGCCGGTCAATGACTTGCTTGGGCATGCCACGGGTGATCGCGTCCTGCATCAGGTGGCAGGTCGAATCACTCAGTGCGTGCGCGCTGAAGATATCGTGGCCAGGGTAGGGGGTGACGAATTCGTACTGGTCCTGGTCGGCAAGATAGATCAGCCCGAGGTGGAGGCAGTGTGCCGGCGGTTGATCGAGCTGATCGAGCAGGTCATCGTCGTCGATGATCAGAATATTTTCGTCAGCGCCAGTGTGGGTATTGCCCTCGCGCCGCTGGATGCGTCACAGGCGACCGAACTGCTGCGCTATTCGGATATTGCGCTCTACGAGGCCAAGGCCAGCGGCCGCGGGACGTGGCGCTTCTATGCCAGCGACATGAACGAACGCATCATCGAGCGCCGGCGCCTGGAAAGCGATCTTCGCTATGGCATCAAGCACGGGCAGCTGGAGCTGAGGTTTCAACCGCGATTTCGGGTCAGCGACGGCCAACGGGTCGGGGCCGAAGCGCTGGTACGTTGGCAGCATCCGCAGAGAGGCCTCATGAGCCCGGATGAATTCATCCCCATCGCCGAAGAAACAGGGCTTATCACAGCGCTGGGCGACTGGGTGCTGAACGCTGCGTGCACACAGGCGGCACTATGGCCGGAGCCGCTGTTTGTGTCGGTCAACGTATCGTTCGGGGAGTTTCAGTGTGGCCAGCTGGTTGAGCGCGTGCAGGCTGCCTTGGAGAGGTCGGGCCTTGCGGCTGCGAGGCTTGAACTGGAATTGACCGAAAGCCTCGTGCTGGAGGATGCCGACCTGGCGCTTACCGTGATGCAAGGCCTCAAGCGCCTGGGCGTGCGGTTATCGATGGATGACTTCGGTACCGGCTACTCCACTCTTGGTTACCTGCGCTCGTTTCCGTTCGATGGGCTGAAGATAGACCGCAGTTTCGTCAACAAGCTGGGAGAGAGCTCCGTTGATCTTGCAGTTGTTCAAGCGGTGATCGGGCTGGGTCGTGCGCTCTCACTGACAGTGACGGCCGAAGGGATTGAAACGTTGGAACAGCTGCAGTCTTTGCAGTTGGCCGACTGTGATGAGGGTCAGGGCTATTACCTGAGCAGGCCCGTGGACAGTACGGCACTTGATGGGATCTGGAGGCTTGGGGCCTGAGCAGAGGGCAGGGGGTGAATTAACAGTCACCCCATTCGACGGGTGTTGCAAAACACCGGCAAACCACCGGATCGCAGGGAATTTCCACAGCGGCTCAGCGAACTAAAGCTGGTACTCAACGCAGGAGTGGATTGATGACTAGTGGCATGACCCCATCCAGGAACTGGTTCGACCAGGGGGCGCAAGCCTACGCGCGGTTTCGCCCGGAATACCCGCAGGCACTGGCGGCCTACCTTGCCTCGTTGGCACCGGGCAGGGCAGTGGCGGTTGATGTCGGCTGTGGCAATGGTCAGCTGACCAAGCACCTGGCGCCGTACTTCAGTTCGGTATCAGGTTTTGATCCCAGCGAGGATCAGATCCAGCACGCGCCGGAGCAGGAGAATGTGAGCTATCGATGTGCGCCCGCCGAAGATCTACCGTTGCCGGCGCGCAACGCCGATCTGATCACTGCCGCGCAGGCCGCACACTGGTTCGATCTGCCCCGGTTCTATGCTGAAGTCCGCCGCGTGGCCACGCCAGGTGCCATTCTTGCGCTCATCAGCTATGGCGTACTGAGCCTGGACGCCGATATCAATGAGCGCTTCGAGCGTTTCTACTGGAAAGAAATCGGCCCCTTCTGGCCAGCAGAGCGCAAGCTCGTGGACAGCGGCTATGCCACACTGGAGTTTCCGTTTACGGAGATTGCCGGGCAGCCCATCGCTATCACCCTGGAGTGGAGCCTTTCGGAATTTCTAGGGTATATCTCTACCTGGTCCGCGGTGCGGCGTGCCAAGGAGGCTGGGCAGGAGTCGGTGCTGCATCGCTTTGCCAGCGATATGGCCGCTATTTGGGGTGAGCCGGATGCCAAGCGGGTGGTCACCTGGCCAATCAACATGAGGATAGGGCGGCTCTGAGCTGACTTACAACGTGGGTTCACAGGTCGGGTTACGGCCGCACGCAATGTGTAAATAGCGGCGGGCGGACTCCACTTATCAGCCTCAAAAGACGGCAAAACTTCAGACTTCACCTATATCGTGTAGGACATTTCCGAATTATCCTTCTACCGCCTTTGAGCGCTTGCGGTGGGAATCCTGCCGGACTAGTCTCGGCCGGTCGTTGCACATCAACGACCGGTTGTGACAGGCCGGTGATTAATTGGTTCTCGAAAGCGCCATGTAGATGACAGGGCCTGTTCGTTAGGCCTTTTGCTTGAAGGCAGCAGCACTCGACATAGAGGGCGGAAGCGCCTAGCGATTTTCGCCCGCAGTCGTGGCCGTTGCGTCAAAGCGCAACTTCACCTTCGATATCGTCGTCTAGTTTGGTGCTATGACCGGCTTTGCCCAGGATTGTCTGGGCGAGGTCTTGTGGCCATGCGCTAATGTTGCGCACGGTCGGAATGTCAGCTTTCAGCAAGAGCAGAGGCTCCCGGTGTGGATGTGAAGTGCAATGGCAGAACCAGATCACGCGTCAGCGGCGCCAGGTCGAGATCGACAAGATTCGACAATGCTGTCGTGCCTTGTTTGCGGACGAGCAATGCCTTTCCTTGTGAATTGAGCATCAGTGCTGCTGCGATATGGATAGTTCCTGTCATGTGTTTCTCCGTCATGTGTGGGATGTAAGCATTTCATGGATCACCCCGCATCCCTCAGCCAGATCCCTTTCGAACGAAACCGTCACTCTATTTGAAACGAAAGAAGTCACGCAGGTGTTCGATGAAGAAAGACACCTTGGCTGACAGGTTAAGCCGCTCCAGATACACCGCGTAGATGTCTGCCGAGGGCGTCTGGTAATCCGCCAGCAATTCGACCAGCCTGCCGCTACGCAGATGTTCCGCCAGGTTCCACTCGGCACGCATGAGGATGCCATGACCATCCAGTGCCCAGTTCAATGCTACCTCTCCATCGTTGGTACTCAGGCCGCCGCGTACCTTGACAGTCTCGACCTGCTTGCCCTTGCTCAGCCGCCAGTTCCCGAAGGCTGCATCGTTCTGGCGCAGGACAATGCAGTTGTGCTGTGCGAGTTCCTTGGGGGTCTGCGGGCAGCCTGCCGCACTCAGATATGCGGGAGCGGCGCACAGGAGGCGGCGGTTCACCGCGATCTTGCGCGCCACCAGCCGCGAGTCCGGTAATTCACCGAAGCGGATCGCTACATCAATTGCATCATCCGGCAGGTTGATCGGACGATCGCTCAGTTGCAGCTGCACTTCGACTTCAGGATACCGCTGGACAAACGAAGAGATCGCCGGCCCGACGTGGGTACGGCCAAAGCCGAGCGGGGCATTGACCCGCAAGAGGCCCTTGGGTTGCGCACGGCTACTGGATACCTGCCGCTCCATCTCCTCGATCTCACCCAGGATGCGCTGCGCATTGAGCAGGTATGTCTCGCCCTCTGCGGTGAGGCTGATGCTGCGGGTAGTGCGGTTCAGCAGGCGTACGCCGAGCCGGTGTTCCATTTGTGCCAGACGCTTTGAGACGGCAGGCGGCGTGAGATTCATTTCCCGAGCAGTAGCAGCAAGGCTGCCCACCCTCACCAATTGCGTGAAAAAAGACAGCTCGGAGACAGGGTTCATAGTTAGCTTCAGGTTAATAATGAAGTGAATTTCATTGTATTACAGCATTTTGGAAAGTCGAGTATCTTCCAATCGTGATTAGCCACAAGAAGAACCTGTGCTTTTTTCTGCCCGGTGCCTTTGCCCCATCCCGGGTCTGGTCAGCACAGTAGCCAAATCAATCCGACTCATAAAAATAAAGCGGAGAAGGCTATGGTCAAGCGACTCATAGGAAAGCTGTACGTCCAAGTACTCATCGGCGTTGCTGTCGGCATCAGCCTCGGCGTGTTCTGGCCTGAAATCGGCGTCGATCTCAAGCCGCTGGGCGATGCGTTCATCAAGCTGATCAAGATGGTGTTTGCCCCCATCATCTTCGCCACCGTTGTACTTGGCATCGCCAAGATGGAAAACATGAAGGAGCTTGGCCGTGTAGGGGCGCGGGCACTGATCTACTTCGAGGTGCTCTCCACGTTCGCACTGGTGCTTGGCCTGCTGGTAGTCAATTTCGTCAAGCCCGGCGCTGGCATGAACGTCGATGTCGCCACCTTGGATGCATCGAGCATCGCCACTTATACAGCGGCTGCAGAAGCGGGCGGAGGGTTCACTGACTTCCTGATGCAGATAATCCCGTCCAGCGTGACCGAGGCGTTCGCGAAGAACCAGATCCTGCCGATCCTGCTGTTCTCCACACTGTTCGGTATCGCCTTGGCCCATCTGGGGCCGCGCGGCAAACCCATGGTCGATGTGCTGGAGTCGTTCTCCCACGGCATGTTCCACATTGTCGGCATGATCATGCGGGTTGCACCGCTGGCAGCATGCGGCGCCATGGCGTTCACCGTTGGCAAGTACGGGCTGGGCTCGATCGTGTCGCTGGGCAAGCTGGTGGCGACCATGTACCTCACCTGCTTCCTGTTCGTTGTGATCGTCCTGGGCTTCATTTCGCGCCTGTCCGGCTTCAGCTTGTGGAAGTTTCTCAAGTACCTCAAGGAGGAGCTTTTCACGGTCCTGGGGACCAGTTCCTCCGAGTCGGTGGTACCGCAGCTGATGACCAAGCTGGAAAAAGTGGGGGTGTCCAAGCCGGTCGTGGGTCTGGTCATTCCCTCTGGCCTGACCTTCAACCCTGATGGTCAGTGCATCTACTACACCATGGCGGCCATCTTCATCGCGCAGGCCACCAACACCCCGCTATCGCTCATGGACCAGTTGATCGTGCTGGGTGTGCTGTTGCTGACCTCCAAAGGCTCGGCAGGCGTGACCGGCTCCGGCTTCATCACCCTCGCAGCCACGTTGGCCACGATGGACAACATTCCGGTTGCCGGCATGGTGCTGCTGCTTGGCGTGGACCGCTTCATGTCCGAAGCCCGCGCCATCACCAACACGATCGGCAACGCGGTCGGCACCATGGCCATCGCCAAGTGGGTGGGTGCCCTCGACCAACAGCAAATGGATCGTGTGCTTGACGGCCAGCCCCAGCCTGAGCAAGCCCCTTCCCAACAGACAGTAACGCTGAACCCAACCGTGAAAACACCCGTTGCCGGCGCTTGATTGCCTTGTCGTCAGCACCCGCGCATAGCCTTGAAATGCTGTAAGGAGAATAACGTGGATAAAGAATCAGCTGTTTCATCGCTCACCGACACGATGGCGAAGTTCACCGCCTACATCGGCAAACGCCTGCCCAAGGACGTCAAAGCCAAGACCGCCAAGCTGCGTGCAGCGGAAACCAACCCGTTGGCGATTGCCGTGTACGACTCGATGGCCGACAACCAGGAGTATGCCGACAAGCTCGACCGCCCCAGCTGCCAGGACACCGGGGTGATCCAGTACTTCATCTCTGCCGGAGCACGCTTCCCGCTGCTCGGCGAGCTGGAAGGCATTCTGGAGGACGCTACCAAGGAAGCCACCATCAAAGGCCCGTTGCGGCATAACGCGGTGGAGACCTTCATCGAGAAAAACACCGGCACCAATACCGGCTCGAAAATCCCATGGCTGGACTGGGAAATCATTGCTGACGCCGACCACGCCATCATCGATGTGTACATGGCCGGCGGTGGTTGCACCTTGCCCGGCTCGGCCAAGGTCCTGATGCCAGGGCAGGGCTATGAAGGCATCACCGAATTTGTCTTCGACGTGATCACCTCGCGAGGCATCAACGCTTGCCCGCCACTGCTGGTAGGTGTCGGCGTGTCGACCTCGGTGGAAACCGCAGCACGCCTGTCGAAGCGAGCGATCCTGCGCGAGGTGGATTCCAGCCACCCCAATGAAAGTGCAGCCTTGATGGAAAAACTGCTGGAGGACGGCCTCAACGAAATCGGTATCGGTCCGCAAGGCCTGACCGGCAACAGCAGCGTCATGGGCGTCAACATCGAGTCCTCGGCACGGCACCCGTCGACCATCGGTGTGGCCGTCTCCACCGGTTGCTGGGCGCACCGCCGCGGCAAGATCCGCATCAATGCCGACCTGTCCTATGACATCCTCTCGCATGAAGGAGTAGTTCTTTGAAAAAGATCCTCAGCACGCCGATCAAGGACGAGGACTTGGCCGACCTCAACGTCGGTGATGTGATTTACCTGACTGGCCAACTGGTCACTTGCCGCGATGTAGCGCATCGTCGCCTGATCGAACTCAAGCGCGAGCTGCCGGTAGACCTGCGCGGCGGGGCGATCTTCCATGCCGGACCTATTGTCCGTAAAAAAGACGATGGTAGCTTCGAGATGGTTTCCATTGGTCCTACCACCAGCATGCGCATGGAGAAGTTCGAGAAGGAATTCATCGAGCAAACTGGCGTCAAGCTGATCGTTGGCAAGGGTGGCATGGGGCCTGAAACGACCACTGGCTGCCTCGAGAACAAGGCCGTGCATGCGGTGTTCCCGGGCGGTTGCGCGGTGTTGGCTGCGACGCAGGTCGAAGAGATCGAGCGCGCCGAGTGGCAAGATCTGGGTATGCCGGAAACCCTCTGGGTGAACCGCGTGCGTGAGTTCGGCCCACTGATCATTTCGATCGACACCAAGGGCAACAACCTGTTCGAGCAGAACAAGCTGCGGTTCAATGAGCGCAAGGGAGCGGTAATCGAGAAAATCAACGCGCAGGTCCGTTTCATCAAGTGATCTGGCTGGACGGCCACGGCGATCATGCCGTGGCCTACACGGCTATGGGCAGATGATCCGGGGTGCGTATTCGCTTTCCATCCAGATGCCCATGCCAACGCCGAATCACTTATGCGGAACGCTGGTCAAGCGTTATACACTCATGGTCGCCACTCTCAGAGCTGCATCTGAAACAGGCAGCCAGAATTCGGCGCGCTGGCCAGTGTTTCCAGCTTCAACGCATGCCTGGCACTGGTGATATACAGCGTCTTGCCGTCCTCTGCGCCAAAGCAAAGGTCGGTAGGCGTGGGCACGGGGAGTCCGATCATCCGGTCAAGATTCCCGTCAGCGTCGAAACGCGCCAGGCTCCACCCCTCAAGCTGAGTCGTCCATACTCCGCCTGCAGCATCCAGCGCCAGGCCGCCCAGCCGACCGCCGCCCCGCGGCAGTGAGGCGAACCTGCGCACGGAGGGGCTGCCAGGGTGCAACAGGAGAATGTCGCCGGAGTCCGGGGCGAGGGCATACACCACACTGCCCTTTGCGTCCCAGCGCAAGGCACTGATCTGCTCTGGCAAAGCCCATCCATGGCGCAGTTCACCCTCCGCACTGAGTTCACCGATCACGCAGCCGCTTGCGCTCCTTGCACATGCCCATAGCGCGCCTGAAGGATGTGTCGCCAGGGCCAGCAGACGGTTGCCCAGCACGTCCTGGCGCGGGTGTTCATGGCCGTTCCAGTCAATCAGCGACCAGCCGCCGGCCTGCGCCACCAGCAGGCCGTCAGGGCGCAGCTCCATGGCCCGGACAGGCAGGTCCAGGCGGGTCAGCAGGCGGCTGTTGTGACCATCCCAGCAATGGATCGCCGGGGCGAGGGTATCGGCCCAGTACAGGCGCTGCTGGCCGGCATGCCAGCGCGGGAACGCGCCGTGGAAGGCCCAAGGGCCGGCAACCACGCTCAGTGCAGCGGCGCCTTGTGGCGCGGCATCTGGACGTAGCTGCTCGCCCACCCGGCGGGCGGCCTCGGCCAGCTCCGTGCCGAGCAGGGTGAGGCGCTCCAGTGTGAGCCGATAGGCCGGCCCGGCCACGCTCAGGGCGCCGCGCACATGACCTTGTTTGTCGACGATGGGCGCAGCGACGCAGCGGATCCCCAGGCGGATTTCTTCATCGTCCAGCGCGTAGCCACGGGCCTGGGTGATCTGCAGCTCGGCCAGCAACCGCCTGCGGTCGGTAATGGTCAGCGGAGTCAGCGGCGCGAGCACCACGCCCTTGAGCACTTCGTCGCGCGCCGTCGGTGTGAGCGCCGAGAGGATTGCCTTGCCTTGGCCGGTGCAGTACACCGGCTTGCCCTGGCCAAGGCTGGCCGCCGAGCGTTGCGTATGGGCGCCATCGCAGCGTTCCAGCGACAGCACCTGGTTGCCGTCGAGCACCGCCAGGTACGAGGTCTCGCCGGTGAGGTCACGCAAGGCGCGCAGTTCTTCGCTGGCGGCTGCCACCAGGTCGGGCTCCAGGTAGGCGTTGCGGACCATTTCCAGGTAGTTGAAACCCAGGCGATAGACCTTGCGCGTGGGGTCGCGGCGGATCATTCCGCGCTCCACCAGGGTGGCGATGATGCGATACAGCGTGGTGCGCGGCAGCGGCACCTGTTCGGCCAGTTCGGCCTGGCTGATGCCGGTTGCAGTTGCGCCAATGGCCTGGAGCACGTCCAAGGCTTTCTCCAGTGCGGCGGTGCCTTCACCTGTTTTCATTGTTGATTCCCATCAGTTGGAACTCAGCTACCTGTACGCTCAGTTTGCCCCTTTTTCATCCCTATTTCCGCAATAGAATCGACATCAACAGGGCTTGCAGCGAATGCTAGTCCCATATGTTGGGAATTCTAGCCCGGCAGCCATCGGATGAACCCGCGAGGAGAATCAATAACAATGTCCGTCATCCACAACTACGCTGACGCCCACGAGAGTGTTTCCGGCAAACAGGTCGCTGTGAGCGACGCCGTACTCGCCAAGCTCGCTACCTGCAGCAGCGGTTCGCTGACTACTCAACTCTTCAAGCGTGGCTTCCGGCAGCCGGCGCTGGTCGGCTTGCGCGCCATGACCCGCGATGCCAAAGCGTTCGCCGGGCGTGCCTTCACCATGCGCTTCATTCCCGCACGCGAAGACATCGACACCTACTCCACCATGACCACCAAGCCCAATGAGGACAACCTGCAGTGGGTGGGCGTGGAGCAGATCCAGCCGGGCGACGTGCTGGTGATCGACAGCCGTAACGACCCGGCAGCCGCCTCCGCTGGCAACATCCTGGTCACCCGCCTGCTGGCCCGCGGTGCCAAGGCTATCGTCACTGACGGCGCCTTGCGCGATGGCAGCGAAATTGCCGCAATGCGCCTGCCGGCGTATGCCCGTGAGATCACGGCCACTACCCGTATCTCTTACCACCACGTCGCCGACCTGCAGGTACCGATCGGCTGTGCGGGAGTCGCGGTCTACCCGGGCGACATCATTGTCGGTGATGCCGACGGCCTGACCGTGGTCCCGGCGCACCTGGCCGAGGAACTGGCCGACGTGTGCAGCGTGCAGGACGACATCGAAAACTACCTGGCCATGCGCATCGCCGCAGGCGAAGCCTTGTGGGGCGTGTATCCGCCGAGCCCAGCATCGGTTTCCGATTATCACGCCTGGGTCGCTGCCGGCCGCCCGGCGATTCCGTCGATCATTGACAAGCAGGAGGTCTGAACCATGGCCGAGCACAAGCATGCGCAACTGATCCGCCGTTACTTCGACGCCTGCAACGAGGGTGACTACGACAAGCTGGTGTCGTGCTTCACCCCGGACGCGGTGCATTACTTCCCGTCGGGGCTGCCGGAGATTCCGTGGCGCACCGCTGACACCATTGCCCGCAGGTGGGTGTGGTGTGTCGAGAACCTGGGGTCGCAGTGGACCATCGAGAAGATCCTGGTCAGCCATGACAGTAATGAAGCGGTGATCGAGTGGACCCACTGGAAGAGCAGGCTCGGCACCGCCCTGCGGGGAGACGAGTGGTATGTGTTCGATGAGCAGAGCGGTTTGATCAAGGAAATCCGTGCTTACTACGCCTCGCCGGCGCAACTGGAGGTGGTGATCAATGAACTGGTCGAATTCGACTATGCCGGCCGGGGATATCACCTGGAGCCGAAGGCGCGTTAACGCTATCAGCCTCTTCGCGAGCAAGCCTTCTCCCACGGGACAGTGGAACGCTCGACCACAGCGCCGTACCTGTGGGCGTGGGCCTGCCCGCGAATGACCGCACCGCCATTGTTGAAGGAGTCACCCATGACCACCCCGCACAACCCGAATTTTTCCGCCATCGACAACGTCGTCGCCAAGGCCGCTGCCGCCGCGGACTTCTGGGCCGATTCCAGCGCCAGCCAACGCGCCACTCTGTTGCGCGGCCTGGCCGATGCCCTGGAGCAACAGCAAGCTGAACTGGTCGCCATCGCCGACCGCGAAAGCGGCCTGGGCGAAGCCCGACTGAACGGTGAAGTAGCGCGCACCGCCTTCCAGCTGCGTGGCTTTGCCAGCGAAGTGGAAGCGGGCGTGCCGTATCGTCAGGTCGAGGACCAGGCCATCGCTGGCGCACCACCCGCCGGGCGCCCGCGCCTGACCCGTATCCGGCGCCCACTGGGCCCGGTAGCTATGTTCTCGGCCAGCAACTTTCCATTCGCCTTCTCGGTGCTCGGTGGTGACACTGCCTCGGCCTTGGCTGCCGGCTGCCCGGTGGTAGTCAAGCCGCATTCCGGCCACCCAGAGCTGTCGCGCGCGGTCTTTGCCCTTGCCGCTGGGGTAGTGCGTACTCAAGGTCTGCCAGCAGGCTTGTTGAGCCTGGCTGAAGCGCCCAATCGCGACGCAGGTACGTATCTTGTACAGCACCCATCGATTGCTGCCGTCGCCTTCACAGGCTCTTACCAAGGCGGCAAGGCCCTGTGGCAGGCCGCCAACGAGCGTGAGCGCCCGGCGCCGTTCTTTGGTGAACTGGGTTCGATCAACCCGCTGGTGGCCCTGCCATCTGCGCTGGAAAAAGACAGCGAACACCTGGCAAAGACGCTGGCTGGCTCGATCACCCTCGGATGCGGACAATTCTGCACCAGCCCCGGCGTGATCGTGCTGCTCGAGTCGCCGCACAGCCAGCGCTTCGTCGCCCAGTTGGCCGAGGCCATTGCGCCGATCGCCACCCACCGTATGCTCACCCCCAGCATGCGGCAGGGCTTCGAAGCCGCGGCCACTACGGTCGCCGCCACCGCCACGCCCGTGTTCGCTCCGCAAGCCGATCGCGCAGGCCCGGCGCCGCGCCTGTTCGCCACCGATGCTGCTTCGTTTATCGCCAATGCACACTTGCGTGAGGAAATGTTCGGGCCGGCCGCGCTGATCGTCACAGCCCAGAGTGTGACTCAAGTGACTGAGGTGCTCGACGCTGTAGGCGGCACACTGACCACCACCTTGTGGGGCCTGGACGCCGACAACGACGACAACCGTCAGCTGCTGCGCGCTGCCCAGCGGGTCTCCGGACGTGTACTGTTCGCCGGCGTTCCTACCGGTGTCGCCGTTTGTCATGCCCAGCAGCATGGCGGGCCGTGGCCGGCCTCCACCGCGCCGCAGACCACCTCGGTCGGCTTTGCCGCAATCGAGCGCTTCCTGCGCCCGGTCGCGTTGCAGGACGTACCGGCCTGGGCATTGAGTTGAGGAGGGCAGGGCGATGATGAAACATATCGTGCTGTTCCGCCGCCTGCCTGGTGTCGATGCACAGCCTGAACTGGAAAACCGGCTGGTCGCGCGGATGCGCGGCCTCACGGACGAGATCGACTTCATCCGCGATTGGCGCGTCGCTGCCAACGAACTCGACCGGCCGATCTGCTGGGACTACATCCTCGAGTCCAGCTTCGATGATGCCGACGCAGTAGAGCGTTACCTGCCACATCCTGCGCATCAGGCCCTGGTCGCCGATCTCAAGCAGTACTTCGAATGGGTGGCAGTGGATTACAGCGTCTGAGTGACCCAAGAATTACCTGGCCCTCTTTCGGGCCAGGCGTGATAACAAAAAAGATCCGGCATCACAGGTGCCGGGCGGAGTCGTACATGAACAAGAAAAAGAATTACCGCTGGACGATTCTGACCATGCTGTTCCTGGCCATGGTCATCAATTACGTTGATCGCGCTGCCCTGTCGATCGCCATGCCCTTCATCACCCAGGAGTATCACCTCACGCCCGCCGAGAAGGGCATGATCTTCAGCAGCTTCTTCTTCGGCTATGCAGTGTTCTGCTTCGTAGGCGGCTATCTGGCCGACCGCTTCGGCCCCAAGCGCGTGCTGACCTGGTCGATGAGCTTCTGGTCAGTGCTGTGCGGCTCGACAGCCCTGGCCTTCAACTTCTGGTCGTTGCTGATCGTTCGTGCGCTGTTCGGTGTGGGCGAGGGGCCGGTATCGACCACGGCCAACAAGACCGTCAACAGCTGGTTCCCGATCAAGGAGCGCGCCCGCGCCATCGGCATCAACCAGGCTGGCGGCCCGCTGGGCGGCGCACTGGCCGGGCCCATCGTTGGCTTCCTCGCGCTGTGGCTGGGCTGGCGCGTTGCGTTTGTGGTGATTGCCGTGATCGGCGTGCTCTGGGCGATCGCGTGGTACCGCATGGCCGCCTCCACGCCGAAGGAGCATCCTCAGGTTTCGCCGGAAGAGCTGGCGCTGATCAATCAAGGCCGCGAGGCACCGGTGACGAGCGTGGCTGATGCCCCGCGCACGCCGGTGCTGCAGATCATTCTGCAGCGTTCCGTACTGGTCACCGGTGTTTCGCTGTTCTGCTACAACTACATCCTGTATTTTTTCATGACCTGGTTCCCCAGCTACCTGATCGACGCCAAAGGTATCGACCTGAAGTCCATGAGCATCGTCACTGCGCTGCCATGGCTGGTGGGCACGGTCGGATTCGTTTGTGGTGGCCTGCTGATCGACTGGGTGTACAAGCGCACTGGGAAGCAGTTGTTCTCACGCAAGGTGGTGCTGGTGACTTGCCTGTTGATCGCGGCAGTGTGCATCGGCCTGACCGGCCAGGTGCAGAGTGTGACCAGCACCGTGGCAGTGATGACTGTGGCCATCGGGTTCCTGATGCTGACCGCGCCCGCCTATTGGTCGTTGATCCAGGACGCGGTTCCAGACCACCAGGTGGGCACCGCCGGCGGCTTCATGCATGGCCTGGCCAACCTCTCGGGGATCGTCGCGCCGACTGTGACCGGTTTCATCATTCAATCCACCGGCACCTACGCCAGCGGCTTCGGCCTGGCCGCGGGCCTCGGGATTCTGGGCGCGCTGATCGTCGCGTTCTTCGTCGGCCAGAAGCCGGCCAAGCAGCCCAGCGTGATCGCTACCGCCTGAACTGACAGCTACCTACGATTTCTGGGAAATACGCCATGCCTACGCTTCTTGTCACCGGCGCTGCCGGTATCGTCGGAACCGCGCTGCGCCCATTCTTGCGCAAGCGGTTCAACCTGCGGCTGCTCGACCGCAAGCCGGTCAGCGACCTGGCCAATGGGGAAACTTCTCTGGTTGGCGACCTGACCGATCCGGCCTTCGTGCGCCAGGCCGCCGAAGGCGTCGATGCAGTGCTGCACCTGGCCTGTGCCCACGGCACCGATATCCAGTTCCAGGCCACGGTAGAGCCTAACTACCATGCCACCCTGTACCTGCTGGAAGCCGCCCAGCGTGCAGGTGCCAAGCGATTCGTGTTCGCCAGCAGCCACCATGTGCTGGGCCAGTACCACAGCCAGGCGGCCAGTCATTTCGATGACAGCCCGGTGGCTCCGGACAGCTACTACGCCTTGAGCAAAGTGTTTGGTGAGGCGGCCTGTGCCACCTTTTCCCAGCGCAGCGAGCTGGCAACCTTCATCGTGCGCATCGGCAACGCCGACCCCAAGGTCGCCGATGCTCGACGGCTACGGCTGTGGACCAGCGCCCGGGACCTGGCGCAACTGGTGTTGATCGGCCTTGAGCATCCGCACGTGCGGCACGAGGTGGTCTACGGCGTGTCGGAGTGCCCGGACGCCTTCTTCCATAACCGCCGCGCCCGCGAGCTGGGCTACCAGCCGCAGGACAATGCCGCCGACCATCTGGCGGACAGTTTCCTTGCCTATGACGCCATGGCTCCTGTCGGGTCTGGCCGCGACCACGTTGGCGGCGCCTATGCAGGTGTTCCGTTGGCCAGTGTTCTGGAGCACGCATGAAAATCATCCGCATCGATACTCAGATTGTCGAAATTCCCTTTCGCGATGGCGGCAAAGGCCTGGGGATTACGCCGACCACCTGGCACACCCTGGAGAACGTGCTGATCCGCCTGGAAGATGAGCACGGCAATGTTGGCTGGGGCGAGGCGTTCGGCTACTTCGTCGCCGACGCCACCAAGGCGCTGATCGACCGGCTTATCGCGCCGTTGCTGCTGGGGCGGCAGGTCGATGACATCGCGGCGTTCAACCGCGAGCTGCAACTGCGCCTGCACCTCTTTGGCCGTTACGGGGTGACGATGTTCGCCATTTCCGGCGTCGATATCGCTCTGTGGGATCTGGCGGCTCGCCGTGAGAACGTGCCGCTGCACCGTTTGCTTGGCCCGGCCAGCCGCGATCAGGTGCCGGCCTATGCCAGCCTGGTGCGTTACGCCGATGATGAGGTGGCCCCGGCGATTTGCGAGAAAGCCCTGCGCATGGGCTTCACCGACATCAAGCTGCATGAAGTGACCGTGCCGGAAATCGCCGCCTGCCGCCGCGCCATTGGCCACGACGTGCCGCTGGCTACCGACGTCAACTGTGGCTGGACGGTGGCCGATACCCGTGAACGGTTGCCGGCCTTGGCCGACCTGCAATTGGCCTGGCTGGAAGAGCCGGTCTTCCCGCCCGAGGACTTCGCCACGCTGGCCAGCCTGCGGGGGCAAGGCGTGCCGTTGTCAGCGGGTGAGAACTGGTGCACCGCAGTGCAGTTCGAACAGGCCCTGCTCAGTGGTGCGGTGGATTCGATCCAGCCCAGCGTGACCAAGGTCGGCGGTATTTCCGAATGTCTGCGCATTGCTGAGCTCGCCAATCAACATGCAGGCGTGGTGCTGCCGCACTGCCCGTACTTCGGACCTGGCCTGATCGCCACCTTGCACCTGGCCGCAGTCCAGCCGAAGGTGGCTCAGATCGAATACCTTTTCGTCGAGCCGGCCGGCTGGCTCTACCCGGTGGAGCAACTGCGCCAAGGCAACCAGCTGCATATCCCGCAGGGCCCGGGCCTGGGTCTCGACATTGACCTGGTGGTGGCAGAGCGCTTCCGCCGCTAAACCACAAGTCTTCACCCTTTGCTCCCCACCGCCGCGCCCTGGCTCGGCGGCAGGGGCAAGCTGTGCCCGAAAAAGGATACTGGAGGTTTCATGCAACCTTTGATTCTGCGCAATGCCACCTGGTCGCTCGGCCTGCTGCCAGCCTGGGGCGGGCGTATCGCACACTTGCGCGCTGACGGGCTCGACCTGCTGCTGCCGATCGCGGCCGGGCAATTTGACCCGCTGAACTGGCCGCGGGCAGGCGCCTATCCGCTGATGCCGTATTCCAACCGCCTTCGCGATGCCCGCCTGGATTACGCAGGTCACGCCTATCCACTACCGGCACATCCCGCCGCGCAACCGCATACCTTGCATGGAGTGGCCCATACGTTGCCTTGGCACGTCGTGGAGGAGAGCGGGCAACAATTGACCATCGCCTGCAATTATCAGGGGGAGCACTGGCCCTGGCCGTTGCGCGCCGAGCAGTGCTTCGTCCTGGATGGCACACGCCTGCGCATCAGCCTGGCGCTGACGAACCTGGGCGATGGGCCGATGCCGGCTGGCCTGGGCCTGCATCCCTACTTCAAGCGCCACCCGGGCATGTGGGCGAGCTATCGCGTGGGACGTGAGTGGCAGATGAATGAGCATTTTCTGGCCACGGGCGCGTTCGAGGATAAGCGACGTAAAGTCATGATCGATGCCGACTCTTCCCAGGCCATGGCCCACTATCAATCACGCTGGAATGGCCAACTGCGGATCGTCTATCCCATGGGCCACTTGCACCTCTTGGCGTCTCGACCGCTGAGCCACTTCGTCGCCTTTGCACCGGCCGACAGCGACTACCTATGCCTGGAGCCGGTGTCGCACCTGGCCGACGCCTTCAACCAGCCTCGCGATGACTGGCACGAGACCGGCACCTGCGAACTCGCCCCTGGTCAGCGCCTGGAAGCCACGCTCGATTTTACCTGGCAAGGGCGCTGACGCCATCCCCGGCCGCTGTACCTGACACACCCATAAAGAGAACAAAAACAATGAGACACTCCTCGACTGGAGCGGGCTTCGCTCGCGCTGCAAAACCCTTGTCGCTGCTACTCGGGTTAAGCCCGTTGTGTACCCAGGGTGCGTTCCTGGAAGACAGCAAGGCCAACCTGACGTTTCGCAACTTCTACTACAACCATGACCTGCGCGACTCGACCAGACCGGCACAGTCGAAGCTGGAGGAGTGGGCCCAGGGCTTCATCCTCAGGGGTGAGTCGGGTTACACCGACTCGGCCATCGGCGTGGGTATCGATGTCTATGCCGGCCTGGGCCTGAAGCTCGATTCGTCACCTTCGCGCAGCGGCACTGCACTCCTGCCCGGGGCCTATAACCGCGCAGGCGGGCCGCGCAATGGCGACCCGCGCTCGGTGGACGAGTTCTCCGAGGCGACGGCGGCAATAAAGCTTAGATACTCGAAAACCGAGCTCAAGGTCGGAGGGCTGTTTCCGAAGATCCCGTTGGTGAGTTCGGGCGACGCGCGCTTGCTGCCGCAGTTCTTCGAAGGCGCCATGCTGGATATTCGCGAACTGAAAGATGTCGATATAGGCCTCGGCCAGCTGCGCCAGGTCAACCAGCGTGAATTTGCTAGCGCACGCGATATCCAGGTGGGCAACTACTACAGTGTGTTCAGCGACCGTTTCGACTACCTCGGCGGCACTTGGCGCGCCACGCCGCAGACTTCGGTGGGGGTATGGGGCGGGCGGCTGCGAGATGTCTACCAGCAGACCCTGTATACCGCCGCCCACACGCTCCAGACCGGCGACTGGAACCTTTCCGCCACGCTCAACTACCTTGATACCGGCGAGTCCGGCAGAGAAAAGGCCGGTGCCCTGGACAGCCGCATGACTTCGGGCATGCTCAGCGCCAACCTGCGGGCGCAAACCTTCCGCCTGGGCTACCAGTACAACGCCGGGGACAGCGCTTTGCCGTTCATCCACGACACCGACCTGCCGGGGGTGGCCAACGCCGTGCAGGTGCTGCGTTTCGACCGAGCCCAGGAGCGCTCCTGGCAAGTCCGCTACGACCTTGATTTCGCCGCGCTCGGCGTTCCCGGGCTGACCGCGTTCGCGCGCTACGTGAAAGGGGACAACTTCAAAGTGACCGGTGAGGACGCTAGTGAGTGGGAGCGCAACCTCGACATTACCTACGTCATCCAGAGCGGGCCGCTTAGAAACCTTGCCCTGCGCTGGCGCAACGTCGAACTGCAAGGCGACGCCACCGGCCGGCGTGATGAAAACCGGATGATCATCGCCTATACCTTGCCCTTGCTCTGACTTGGAGAACTGACCATGACTTCCCGGCCGCTCGACCCTGCGATGCGGGCCTATATCGACGCTAGCCGCTGCTTCACGCCGCGTGACGACAGTCTCGCAGCACGGCGTGAAGCGTTTCTTGAGGCCTGCCGCGCCTGTACTCCGGCGCTCCCGGATGGTTGGCAGGTCGCCGATATCGACCTGCAGGACTTGCCCCTGCGTTGCTACAAGCCTGCAGGCGTGGCCCCGGGTGGCGGTTGGCCTACGCTGCTGTACCTGCATGGAGGTGGATGGGACCTGGGCAACCTGGATACCCATGACTGGTTTGCCCATGCCCTGGCACAGCGTGTACCACTGGCCATCGTCGCGGTCCAATACCGGCTGGCCCCGGAACATGCCTACCCGGCACCGCTACAGGACTGCCTGAAGGCCTGGGCGGCACTGCGCAACGGCGAAGTGGACGCCGACCTCAGCCGGGTCCGGCTGATAGTGGCCGGCGATAGTGCCGGCGGCACCCTGGCGGCCGGGCTGTGCAGGGCGCTGCGCGAGGAGGGCCAGCCGCAGCCGCTGGGGCAGCTGCTGGCTTACCCGGTGCTGACCGCCCGCCAGCACTTGGCGTCGATGCAGCAACATGCCGAGGCGCCGATGATGAGCGTGGCGGGGCTGCAGCAGTCGTTGCAGGGCTTCTTGCCCGACGAGGCGTACCGTAACGACCCCCGCGCCATGCCGCTGGAGGCCGATGATTTCGCAGGCCTGGCGCCAGCCCTCATGGTGGTGGCGCGGGTCGATCCGCTGTGCGACCACGGCATCGCCTACGCGGCGGCGCTGCAGGCGCACAGCGTGCCAGCCGAAGTGTGGGTGGGGGAGGGGATGGTGCATTCCAGCTTGCGGGCCTTCGGCGTGGCGGAAGTCGAGCAGGCCTGGAACTCCATGGCGGCACAGTTGCAGCGCTGGGCCGGCAACTAGGGCGCTCGCAGCCCTCAGGTGCTTTCGCGCACCACTAGGTTGAAGCCGACGTCTTCGACGTGCTCGCCGCGGGCCAGGCTGCCGTCCATGCGTTGCAGCAGCAGCTCGGCGGTGCGCAGGCCGATGCGCTGGCCGTCGATGCTCACCGTGCTCAGGCGCGGATGGGTGTGGGCAGCGAATTCCAGGTCGCCAAAGCCCATCACGGCCATGTCCTCGGGAATGCGCAGGCCCTGGGCTTGCGCTTCGGCCATGGCGCCCTGCGCCAGCAGGTCGATACTACAGATCACGGCGTCCATCTGTACCTCGGCAGCCAACAGGCGGGCCATGGCCTGGCGGCCATGCCCCATGTTTACCGGGGCTGCCTCCATCTCGCAGGCAACGATCTGGATATCCGCCTGTTCCAGGCTGGCTACGCAGGTGTGGCGGCGGCGCGTGGCGCGGGCGTCGTCGCTCCACAGCAGGCCTACCCGGCGATGACCACGCGCAATGATGTGCTCGGCCATGGCGTGGCCAACGGCGTCGTGAGAGAACCCGACCACCGTGTCGATAGGCTCTTGCGCCAATTCCCAGGTTTCGACGACGGGTGTGCCACGAGCGATCAGTTTTTCGCGCGCTGCTTCGCTCTGCAGGCACCGAGTGAGAACGATGCCGTCCGGGCGGCGGGCCAGAATCGCATCGATCAGCTCGGACTCGTGGCTTTCATTCAGGTCGGACTGGCTCAGCAATAGCTGATAACGCGCTGCGGCAAGGCGCTTGCCAAGCTCGGTGACGGTGTCGACAAAGGCACGGTTGGCAATGTTGGGCACCACCACGATGACCAGTCGGGTGCGCTGGGAAACCAGGGCGCCCGCAAGCATATTGGGCACATATCCCGTCTTGCGGATGGCAGTTCGTACCTTTTTCTGGGTTTTTTCCGAAACCAGTTCAGGCCGGTTTATCACCCGGGAAACGGTGATCGGAGACACCTTGGCCATTTTCGCCACGTCATCCAGGGTAGCGGGCGTAGCCAGGTGCGGCTTCGGATCAGCGGCAGTAACGGATGATTCCAGCATCGAGGGCCTCTAGGTAGCAGCTTAACGCGCGCTGCCGATTCTACCGGAACAGCGGGTGATTTCCTGCATTTCATACAGATTCCCAATGCATGGGAATTTGCCTCGAAAGCAGATTTGCATGCCCCGTAACACAAGGCCTAGGATTAATGACAGCGCTGTCATTTGATAGCGCTGTCATTGGTTGGAGACAGCGCCGGTACGCGCTGCAAACCGCCAGAATTCAAAGCGGGCGCCGGTGCAAGGCTCTGCACTACGCCAATAAAAACAATGAGGCAATCGCGATGCACAACCATGACACCTACGCCGCTGGGTCTTCCCCCGGTGCAGTGGCCGCGTCCAACACGGCCACCCGCTATCGCTACCTGATCCTGGCCCTGATCACCATGGTGCTGGCGCTGAGCAGCGGCGACCGCGCCGCGTTGTCGGTGGCAGGTTCCGACATGAGCAAGGAGCTTGGCATCGACTCGGTGGAAATGGGCTACCTGTTCTCCATCTTCAGCTGGGCCTATGTCATCTTCCTCATCCCGTCGGGCTGGTTGGCCGACCGATTCGGCTCCAAGAAAACCATGGCGCTGGCCATCTGCGTCTGGTCGGTCTTCACCGTATGCATGGGCCTGGTGCACTTCGTTGGCATGATCGTGCCGCTGCTGTTGGGGTTGCGCTTTCTTCTGGGCGTTGCCGAGGCACCGGTGGGGCCAGCCTCGACGCGGGTGATTGCCTCCTGGTTCCCGTCCTCGGAGCGGGGCATGGCCGGGGCGATCTTCAACAGCGCGCAATACATATCACTGGCGTTCTTTACCCCGTTCATGGGCTGGCTCTGTTACGCCTTCGGCTGGGAATACGTGTTCATCGTCATGGGCATTGTCGGTTTCGGCGTTGCCGCAATCTGGTGGAAAAACTACTACCTGCCGGTCAGCCATCCGAAGATGAACGGTGAGGAGCTCGACTACCTGCGCAAAGGTGAAGCACTGGTGGACCTTGAGGCTCAAGCCGCGCTGCCCAGGGAAAAACGCAGCAGTTCGCTGGCCGCAGTCGGCGTGCTGTTCAAGAGCCGCATGCTGCTGGGCATGTTCATCAGCCAGTATTGCGTCAGCGCGGTCACCTGGTTCTACGTCACCTGGTTCCCGATCTACCTGGTCAAGGAGCGTGGCTTCGACATTCTCCAGGCTGGCCTGGTGGCCTCCATCCCGGCGCTGTGCGGCTTGATTGGCGCGGTGTCGTCGGGCTTCTTCTCCGACTACCTGCTGCGCCGTACCCAGTCCCTGAGCATCGCCCGCAAGACGCCGATCATCACTGGCGTGCTGCTGAGTTCCACCATGATGCTGTGCAACTACGTCGACGCCCAATGGCTGGTGATCGCGGTGATGAGCCTGGCCTTCTTCGGCAAAGGCTTCGGCAATCTCGGCTTCAGCGTGGTGGCCGACACTGCGCCGCGGGAAATGATCGGCATGACTGGTGGAGTGTTCAACGCCCTGGGCAATACCGCAGGCATCGTCACCCCGGTAGTGATCGGCTACCTGCTGCACTCCAGCGGTTCGTTCAACAGCGCGCTGATCTACGTCGGCGCCCATGGGCTGCTCGCCGCATTTTCCTACCTGGTCATCGTCGGCCGAATCCAGCGCCTGCAACTGGCTGACCTGACCGGCAAACCTTCTTCGAACGCTCTGTGATTCAGAGGACGCTTCCCATGATCGAAAGCAACGTTTATGTCGACCCAGAAATCGCCGCTCTGCAACCCGGATCAGCCACCACCGACAGCATCGAGTGGATCAAGTTGTCGTACACCGTGCTGCCGCTTGGCGCACCGATCAGCGATGCCAAGGTGCTGACTGGCCGGCAGAAGCCACTGACCGAGATCGCCTTCATCTTTGCCGAGATCCGCACCCGTGAAGGCCACGAGGGTATTGGCTTCGGCTATTCCAAGCGTGCTGGCGGACCCGGTATCTATGCTCATGCCCAGGAGATTGCCCCGGCGCTGTTGGGGGAAGATCCCAACGACATCGCCAAGCTCTTCACCAAGCTGCTCTGGGCCGGTGCTTCGATGGGCCGCAGCGGCCTCACCACCCAGGCCATTGCGCCGTTCGACATCGCGCTGTGGGATCTGAAAGCCAAGCGCGCCGGCTTGCCGCTGGCCAAGCTGCTCGGTGCCCACCGCGACTCGGTGCAGTGCTACAACACCTCCGGTGGCTACCTGTCGACGCCGCTGGAGAAGGTGCTGGAAAACGTTCAGAGCTCCCGTGGCAATGGCATCGGCGGCATCAAGATCAAGGTCGGCCAGCCCGACACCAGCATTGACTTCAAACGGGTACAGGCCGTGCGTGATCAACTCGGCGAAGGCTTCCCGCTGATGGTCGATGCCAACCAGCAATGGGACCGCGTCACCGCTCAGCGCTTTTGCCGCAAGCTCGAGCAGTTCGACTTGACCTGGATCGAGGAGCCGTTGGACAGCGCCGATGTCGAAGGGCACGCCGCGTTGTCCGCCTCGCTGGACACCGCGATTGCCACCGGCGAAATGCTCACCAGCTTCAACGAGCACGCGCAGCTGATCACGGCCAACGCCTGCGACTTCGTGCAGCCGGATGCCCCCAGAGTCGGTGGCATCACGCCATTCCTGCAGATCATGAGCCTGGCCAGCTTCAAGGGCCTGAAGCTGGCGCCGCACTTTGCCATGGAGATACACCTGCACCTGGCCGCTGCCTATCCGGAAGAGCCGTGGCTGGAGCACTTCGAGTGGCTTGAACCGATGTTCAACGAGCGCCTGGAACTGCGTGAAGGCCGCATGTGGGTCCCGAACCGTCCGGGCTTGGGCTTCTCCCTCAGCGAGCAGGCCCTGGCCTGGACCCAGCACAACACCGAATTCGGCAAACACCCTTGAACCAGCCATGGCGGTGGCGCCTGAGCTGCCATCGCCATGTGTGCCACACCCATAGGATAAGAACATGAGTCACCGTGAAGTCAGCCCCGTCATTCGCCTCGATGCCGCCGACAATGTCGTTGTAGCGCGTATCGAAATTCCTGCCGGCACCGCCATCCCCGATGAAGGCGTCACCACCTTGCAGCCGGTGCCGCTGGGGCACAAGGTCGCTGCCCGACTGATCGCCAAGGGCGAGCCGGTGCTCAAGTACAACACGGTGATCGGCTACGCCGCCGAAGACCTGCAACCTGGTAGCTGGATGCACAGCCACAACATCGCATTCGGTGAAACCGATCGCGACTATCGCTACGGCCTGGACTACGTGCCTACCGCATTGCTGCCAGCAGGGCAACGCGCGACTTTCCAGGGTATCGTCCGCGAGGACGGGCGCGTTGCCACTCGCAACTATCTTGGAGTGTTCGTGGTTGGCAACTGCGGCGCGACGGTGGCACGCAAGATCGCCAACCACTTTGACGAGCGGCGCCTGGCAGCTTTCGCACATATCGACGGTGTAGTGCCTTTCGTGCACGAAATCGGTTGCGGAATGGAAATGACCGGCGAGCCGATGGACCTGCTGCGTCGTACCATCGCCGGCCACATAAAACACCCCAACACCGTGGGCGCCGTGGTGATAGCCCTTGGCTGCGAGCGCAACAATATTCACGGCTTCTTCGAGCAGGAAGGGCTGGTGGAAGGCGACATGCTCAAGAAACTGGTGATTCAGGACGTCGGCGGGGTAAAGAGCGCCACCGACCAGGGCATCGCGCTGATCGAAGGCATGCTGCCCAAAGCAGACCTGGTACGGCGCCAGCCGGTGTCGGCAGAACACTTGATGATCGGCATGCAATGCGGGGGTTCCGACGGTTTTTCCGGCCTTTCGGCCAACCCGGCGCTAGGGGCGGCGGTAGATATTCTGGTACGCCATGGCGGCACGGCGATCCTCTCGGAAACTTCGGAAATCTTCGGTGTCGAGCACACGCTGACCGCGCGGGCAGTCACGCCTGAAGTAGGACGCAAGCTGATCGACCGCATCGACTGGTGGCTGGAATACAACCGTGGCCGCGACACCCAGATCAACGGCCGGGTCAGCCCGGGCAACAATGCCGGTGGCTTGGCCAATGTGCTGGAAAAATCCTTGGGCGGTGCGAAGAAAGGCGGCAACGCGCCGCTGATGGATGTGTACGAGTATGCCCATCCGGTGACGACCCACGGTTTGGTGTTCATGGATACGCCCGGCTATGACCCTGTCTCGGCCACCGGCCAGATCGCTGGCGGAGCCAACCTGATCGCCTTCACCACCGGCCGCGGCTCGTGCTTTGGCTCGGTGCCTGCCCCTACCTTCAAGTTGGCCAGCAACTCCCCCATGTACCAGCGCATGAGCGACGATATGGACATCAATTGCGGGCAGATCATCGACGGCGACAAGACGATTGCCCAGATGGGGCAGGAAATCTTCGAGCAATTGCTTGCCCATGCCTCAGGTAAGCCGACCAAGAGCGAGCTCAATGGCTTGGGCGAGGATGAGTTCTGCCCTTGGCAGATTGGCGTACTCGCCTAAGCGGCCGGCATAGCTCCCAGACCTACACAACAACAATGGCCGGTGCAAAACCCGGCCACACGGACCTGTCATGCACAAAAACAACAAGATTCTGCCTGCCGTCCTTTTGCTGACCGTTACGCTCCCAGCCCACGCCGATGGCTTCCTGGAAGACAGCCAGGCCTCCTTCAAGGCCCAGAACTTCTACCTTAACCGCGACTTTCGCGAAGACCCGGGTATTTCCAAGCGCGAAGAATGGGCGCAGGGTTTCATCCTCGATTTTCGCTCCGGCTACACCCCGGGCGCACTCGGCTTCGGCATCGATGCCTTGGGCATGCTGGGGCTGAAGCTCGACTCGTCCCCCGTCCGTAGCGGCACTGGGCTGCTGCCCGTGGGCGACGATGGCCGTGCGCCGGATGAATATAGCAAGTTCGGCATCACCGCGAAGGTGCGACTATCGAAGACCGAGCTGAAAATAGGCACCCAGGTGCTCAAGTACCCGACCATCGCCTCAAGCACAGGCCGTATCCTGCCGCAGACTTTCCAGGGCGGCGTGCTGACTTCCAAGGAGCTGGATAGCCTCACCGTCACCTACGCCCAGATCGACCGCACCACCAGGCGCGACTATTCGCACGGCGAGGCCATGAGCCTGGTCAACAAGAACGGGCGTTTCCGGGGAACCCCCGAAACCGATGACTTTCGCATGGCCGGTGCGGACTACGTGGTCACCCCTGACCTGACCCTCAGCTACCAGTACGGCGAGCTGGACGAGACATATGGCCAACACTACCTCGGCCTGCTCGGCAGCACCGCACTCGGCGCCGGCAAGCTGGCCCTGGACGCGCGCTTCTTCATCAGCGACGACAAAGGCCAGGCCCTCGCCGGACAAGTCGACAACCGCACGCTCAACGTATTGCTCAGCTACAGCCAGGCTGGTCACACCGTCGGCATCGCCTATCAGGGCTTGTCTGGCTCAACCGCCATGCCCTACCTGACAGGCACCGACGCCTACCTGACCAACTACATGATGGCCGCCGACTTCATGGAGGCCGGCGAGCGCACGTGGCAGTTGCGTTACGCCTACAATTTCGCCGCGCTCGGCATCCCCGGGCTGACCCTCTCGACCCGCTACAACCAAGGCGAACATGCCAACCCGGCCACCTTTGACGGCGAAGGGCGTGAGTGGGAGCGGGATACGGACCTTGGCTACACCATCCAGTCGGGCTCTCTGAAGAACCTCAACCTGCTGTGGCGCAACGCGGCGCTGCGCTCCAACTACCAGCGCGATATCGATGAGAACCGACTGATCATGAGCTACACGCTGCCGCTGTTCTGATTATCAAGGTCATGTACGAGGAGTAACCGCCATGCCTTGGCGGTATGGCCGGTAAGGTTTTTACCGGCCTTTTTTTGGGAGCACGGTTAGACAGACGCTGAATCTCCCCTCGACCAGGCCTGGGGGTGTCAGAAATTTTGTGTTCGGGCATAACATGAGTAAGAGGGGCATGTATGCCAAACAAAAAGAAACCTGCGCGCCAACCGGTGCGAGAGCTGCCGAAAATCCCGAAGGAGCTGCTTGAGCAGTTTCCTGACACCCTGATGACCGCAGAGGCGATCGAAGAGGCCTCTGCGGCGTTCAAGAAGGCACTGATCGAGGGGGTGTCTGGCTTCGCCGACACTCAGACAGTAGGTGCCGACCTGCCGCCGGCGTTGCCGCA
Source organism: Pseudomonas sp. JE3303 (assembly GCF_056312565.1). Classification (NCBI taxonomy): domain Bacteria; kingdom Pseudomonadati; phylum Pseudomonadota; class Gammaproteobacteria; order Pseudomonadales; family Pseudomonadaceae; genus Pseudomonas; species Pseudomonas sp. JE3303. The sequence goes on along the minus strand of NZ_JBWGIF010000007.1, from coordinate 117,158 downwards.
AGTTAACCGGCTAAAGACTGGTCCTCGCTGCCGGAGCCATCGTGCAATGCAACAGGACCGTTCTATGAACCGGCATGCGCGCGCGGAGCCTTTCTCGCCAAGCCATCGTATGCATCCAGCATCCGATCGCACCATGCCATGACTGGATCGGCGTCTTCCAGCAAGCGGTTGGAACTTACGACGCGGGCCCACTGAAATGCGCCGAAGGCGATATGGTCGGCGTAGGCGGGTGCGGACCCTGTCAGATACTCTTGAGCCGCGAGCGTGCTACGCAGCGGCTTGATGGCATCCAGGAATTCTTTCAAGGATAAATCGCGCCGGGCGCGCAACTCTTCCAAGGAGAGCCCAAGCGCAGCCTCCCGGGTCCGCCTGAAGTACGATTTGTCCTGCTCCGCCAGCACCGCGTATACATCAGGCAGAATCACACGCGCCAGCGCTGGCTGTACCACCTCAGTGACCCATCGATCAATGAATCGAGTCAGAGCCACAACGCCGGCATCCCCCATCAGCGAAGGTCGCCGTGGATAGTGCTGATCCAGGTACTGCGCGATAGCCCAGCTATCCACTACACACTGCTCACCATCCATCAAAACGGGAACCTTCCCTTGGCCTGAAAAGGCTATCGTCTCCTTTTCAGTGAAACGCCACGCAATGGTCTCGACCGCCAATCCCTTGTGCGCCAACGCCAGTCGCACTCGCCAGCAATATGGGCTGAACCGCCAACTGTCGTCAGCGCCAGCAAGATCATATAGTCGTAGTCGAGTAATCATTCATGGCTCCCAGATATTCGAACGGTAATCCGCTTACCTTTACACAGAACGCTTACCAAGACCTACGGGCAGCTACAGCGTGCGAAGCATTTCCCAGAAGGATGCCCCTACGCCCGTGATGCTTTCACCCGCGATCAATCCTGCTGCCGCCGTAATCGCAAAACGCTCCGTGACGCTCGGCCACCGGCAGTTGACCAGCCAGGTCAGGATTGCGCCCAGGCTCATCATCATGGCCGTCGACGCCGGCAATATGAATGCCAGGCCTAGCGCGGCAGTGCTCGGGAGCCAGCGGGCTGCCCGTTGCGGCAGCAAGCTGTCCAGCACGCCGAGCAGCACGCCAACACCGCTACCGGCCACTATCGCCCAGCGAATCTCCGGCGACAGCGCCCCCAGCCCCTGCGTCAACGTCTGCGCCACCGCTTTCCAGGTCGCAACGGCCGGCGCGGGCCATTGCTCGGTCAGCAGCATGGTCTGCGGATCGGGGATCAGCAGCAGGTACACCAGCACACCGACCACGCTGCCGATGAAGATACCGATGCATTGGGCGATGAGCTGCTTGTGCGGCGTCGCGCCGATCGCCAGGCCCACCTTGAAGTCGTTCATCAGGTCGGTGGATTGCCCGGCCGCGCCACCCGCCGTGTTGGCGCTCATCAGGTTGAGCGCCACCTGGCCGGGGGCGACCAGGCCGAAGCCAAGCTGCGACAGCTTGCCGATGGCGCCGATCGGCGCAATGCCGGTGGCGCCGACCACGCGCGCAGCGACCACGGCAAGGCAGATAGCCAACGGAATGCTCAACAGCGCCATCCACCAGTCGATCCCGAACAGCAGGGCCTGCAGGGCCACTACCAGCGCGATGGACAGCAGCAGCCCTGCTGCGGGCCCGGGGGAAAACCGCACGCTGGCGCGCGACGCCCGGCTTACAGGCCGCTCGGCGGGTGAACGCCGTGACACTTGCAACAGACGAACCGCCAGTGAAGTCAGGGTCGCACAGACCATCAGGCTCACGCCCGGCCACAACAGCCCTGCATAGACATTCGATGGCGTGAGCAAAATGCCCAGCATCGCGCCGGTCAGCACCGCCCGCACGCTCAGTTCACGCTCGACGCGAACCTTCGGGAGGAGAGTGGGTGGAGTATGTCCCATGGCAATCTTTTGTAGTTGTCGCACGCGCGGTCTGGACAACTGAGCCCTGACAGCCACGAAGGTTCAGTAACGCTAGCGGCCCTGGAAGCCAGATCCTGCCTCTCTGGGAGAAACTTTTTGCAAAACAGGCACGATCCCCCAAAAGGTTACTGCTGGGCACGGACACCCGCCAAGGACAACTTCACGTCCACCGGCATGATTGAACTCTCAATGAATCCGATGAGCAAAATCAATTTTAAGGTTTGGACAACGCTTCATATCCTGCTCAGGCGCACCATGACGCCTGTCATCACAGCCTGGGCGAGCCCTTAGCCATGACCGCGAAGCAAAATTGACTTGATCCTGTGCCTTGGGTTTTCGCGCCTATTCTTTCCAGAGTGAACCGCATGCACAAATTGCTCGTTGCAACCTTGTTCGGCTGGCTGTGCCTATCGGCCCAGGCAAAGGAGTTCCACCCGCTTCGAGAGCACGAAAGTCCTGTCGAGCAACGGTTGCGTGATCACTTCCTTGACGCAGCACGTCGTGGCGATGGGATGATGCTCAAGGAATTCATCCAGGCGGGATACAATCTGAATGTTCGAGACGACAAGGGCTATACCGGCCTGATCCTGGCTGCCTATCACGGCCAGCGTGAAACCGTGGAACTACTGCTGGAGGCGGGGGCCGACCCTTGTGCGCAAGACCAGCGGGGAAACACAGCGTTGATGGGCGCGGTCTTCAAGGGTGAACTACGTATTGCCCGGCGCCTTCTCGATGCCGAATGCAACCCTGATCAGCGAAATGCCTCGGGCCAGACAGCGGCCATGTATGCAGCCATGTTTCAGCGCAACGACCTGCTCGACACTCTGATGGCCCGTGGCGTCGATATCAAGGCTACCGACGCGTTGGGCAATAGTGTGCAAAGCTTGCAACAGGGGGCGCTCAACGGTACGCCGAAGTAATCATTGGCAACCGTGTTTCCATATCAACGCAGCGTACCGAACATACGCTGACCGTATTTCATGAAGCGTTAGCGTCCGGCTTGTTAATTTCCCTGTTGAATAACTGGAGCGTCCGTGCAGCCGTTTATCTTACACTCGCCAACCCGTATCAACCGGCCAGATACTCGTCTACCGACTTGACCGTGCCATAGCCAAACGCGAAAGCTGCCATCATGGCTGCGTGAACCTGGGCCGCCGGCACTGTCACCCCATTGAATTCAAGATCCAACGTTGCACAGGCATCGTGTATCACCGTTGTCGGATAGCCCATGTCTGCGGCGGCGCGCACGACGGCATCGACGCACATGTGGCTCATGGCGCCGACGACAACGACCTGCTCGATGCCACGATCATCCAGCTGCTGCTTGAGATCAGTGTCACGGAAGGAATTGATGTGGTTCTTGGTGATGACTGGCTCGCCATCCCTGGGCGCCACGGCCGCTTGAATATCCACGCCATCGGAGCCCGGCACGAAAACCGGCGCCTCGCCATTGGCAAACTCATGACGAACATGAAATACGGGGATGCCTTTGCTGCGGGCATTCTCAACGACTCGGGCGGCGTTCGAAGTCGCCGCCTCGATGCCCGACAACGGTAGCTTGCCGGTTGGCAGGTATTCGTTCTGCAGGTCGACAACGATCACACCTTCTAGCTTCATGGCCTTTCTCTCCATCAGCGTTCATGTACCGAGGACGGCGCGTACGCGCGAAGGAGGAGTATAGCTACAGCGTGCGCAGCATTTTCCAGAACGATGCACCTACGCCCGTGATGCTTTCACCGGCGATCAAGCCTGCTGCCGCTGAGAAGGATGAGACGTTGGTCTGGGCTGCGCATTTGCTGTCGGGGGCGGGCGTTGGTAGAGGATGTGAGGATGGGCTTGGCTCGGTGGACTGGTTAGAAGAGGGGCGGGCTGGGGCTGGTCTCCGAAGTGCAGTGGCTACTGGAGCGTGGATTGTCTTGTGGTTGCTGCTGAGGGTGGGCTTGTGGCTTGAGGTTGCCAGTGGAGGGCCATCCCCACCGCTACAAGAGCTATCGAAAATCCCGAAGGAGCTGCTTTAGCAGTTTCCCAACACGCTGAGGACCGCAGAGGTCATCGAAGAGGCCTCTGCGGTGTTCAAGAAGGTGCTGATCAAGCGAGCCCTAAATGCCGAGCTTGGTCATCACCGAAACACTCTGTTTCCCCAAGCGGAACCGAAATGCTAAACAGCCTAGGCGCCTTCACAGTGTCGAACCACCGTTCAGCAACCGCCTGGAACGTCAGCACCTGCTCGGCTCGCAGTTTTTCCGCCTTGGCCTTCCTGGCTCAGTGAAGCGATACCTAACGCAGCGCTGGTACGGACCTGTTGTGCCAGCGTTTGCGCGCCCTTGAGGCCGATATCAGGATACCGGCTTTCCTTGCCGTGAGCCGGTATTTGAGCCGCCATAGCTTGCCCAAGGCCTGCTGACCTCCAGGTACAGGCCTAGCACGATGTGTTGATCTTGGCAGGCTGCAGACACCGTCCCTTAGAAGCTATCCGGATCCCCGAAGAACATCTGAATCCGCGACCGCAACCACCGCTCCGCCGGATCATTGTCCTGCGCCCCCCGCCACGCCATGTGCAGCTCGAAACTGCGCACCTCCATCGGCAGGTCCTCAGCCCTCAACCCGCCCGCCGCCGTGAGCACCTCGGCGGTGTAGTCAGGCACGGTGGCGACGATGTCGGTCCCCGCGAGCAGGCTGCCCAGCCCGTTGAACTGCGGCACCGCCAGCACCACATGACGCTTGCGGCCGATCTCGCCCAGGGTCTCGTCGATAAACCCGCTCAGGTCACCGGCGAACGACACCAGCGCATGGGGCCGGGCGCAGAAGTCGTCGAGGGTGATGCTGCCGGGTACGCTGTCGGCGCGCAGCAGCTTGGGCTTGCTGCGGCGCAGCAACTTGCGCTTGGCGTTGGCTGGCAGTTCGCTGGTGTAGCTCACGCCGACCGAGATCTCGCCCGAGGCCAGCAGGGTCGGCATGAGCAGGTAGTTGACCCGGCGCACCACCAGCACGATGCCGGGCGCTTCGGCGCGAATGCGCTTGAGCAGGCGCGGCAGCAGGGCGAACTCGGCGTCGTCGGACAAGCCGATGCGAAACACGGCGTTGCTGGTCCCGGGGTCGAACTCGGCGGCGCGGCTGACGGCGGTGGAGATCGAGTCCAGCGCGGGGGAGAGCAGGGCGAAGATCTCGTGGGCCCGCGCCGAAGGCTCCATGCTGCGCCCGGTGCGCACGAACAGGGGATCGTCGAACAGGCCGCGCAGGCGCGAAAGGGCCGCACTGATGGCGGGCTGGCCGAGAAACAGCTTCTCGGCGGCACGGGTCACGCTACGCTCATGCATGAGTGTCTCGAAGACGATCAGCAGGTTGAGGTCGACGCGGCGCAGGTCGTTACGGTTCATCAGGAGCTTCGCAAGGATGGGGCAGGGGTGAATCTTAAGGCCAAAGGCTGTTAACCTGCACCGCTTTGTGAGCACCCGGCCCGGATAAAACCGCAGGGGCTCAATCGATGCCAGGCATGTCGACTATTAATAGCCGCTGATGGTCTAACGCTCAAAGCCCGGATAAAGTCCGTGGTATTGAAGATTCACTAGGCGAGGTTTGCGATGTCCCGCATGATCCGTTTCCACAAGTTCGGCGCGGCCGATGTGCTCAAGTGCGAAGAGCAGGCCGAGCCGTCACCCGCTGCGGGCGAGGTACAGATCCGCGTCGAGGCGATCGGCGTGAGCTGGTACGACGTGCTCTGGCGGCAGAACCTGGCGCCGTCCAAGGCCCGCCTGCCCGCCGGTATCGGCCACGAGATGGCGGGTGTCGTCACGGCGGTCGGCGACGGCGTCGACGACCTGGCGGTCGGTGACCGGGTCGCCAGCTTCCCGGCCACCAGCGCCAACGACCACCCGGTCTACGGCGAGGTGATCGTGCTACCACGCACGGCCCTGACCCGCTACCCCGAGCACCTCACCCCGATCGAGGCCAGCGTGCACTACACGCCGCTGCTGATCGCCTATTTCGCCTATGTCGACCTGGCCCGTGCCAAGGCGGGGCAGACGGCCCTGGTGACCGATGCCAGCCACTGCGCAGGTCCCGCCTTCGTGCAGTTGGGCAAGGCGCTGGGGCTCAAGGTGTTCGCCGCCACCAAGGATCCGGAGCAGCGCGACTGCCTGCTCAGCCTGGGCGCCGACAAGGTGATCGTCACCGAAGAGCAGGACCTGGTCATGCAGGTCGGCAAGTACACCGATGGCCGTGGCGTGGACATGGTCCTCGATGGCATGGGCGGTCCGCAGATGTCGCTGCTTGGCGATGTCCTGGCGCCGCGCGGCAGCCTGGTGCTGTATGGCCTGCAGGGTGGCAACCAGACGCCGTTCCCCGCCTGCGCGGCGTTTCAGAAGAATATCCAGTTCTTCCTGCATTGCGTGAGCAACTTCACGGGCAAGCCGGAGCTGGGTATCAGCCAGGACCACGTGGCGCTGCAGCGCGCATTGCGTGACATCAACCAGTTCACTGCCGATCATTTGCTGACGCCTCAGATCGTCCGGGTCTACCCGTTCGAGCAGGTCGTCGAAGCCCATCGCTACATGGATGAATGCCCCTGTGGCGGGCGAGTGGTGCTGGACCTCAGCGGCGGCTGATTGCCGGGCATGACGTGACCTTTTACTCCCGGCAATAAGCCCGAGCCCCGTCTCGGGCTTTTTTATAGATATTTCCTACGCGCAGCTCAGAACGGTCCTACGGGCTACATAGGGATAATCGATCCAGCATAGGTACTCTCCAGTCAGCGGTGAGCGCCCTGGCGACCCTATTCATTGCCAGTGAGGTGACCCTATGAGCAAACGCCATGATCAGGCCATGCACTCTATCTACCAGCAGGTGCTGGCGCGCCTGCTCGGCCACATGTCGCAGGCGCAGCGGGCGTCATTGCAGTTGCTGATCCAGCGCCTGGTGGTGGCGGCCGGTGGCCTGCAGCGGATCGGTGATTTCACGCTGCTGCTGCTCGATGCCGGTGACCGGCGCAGCGCTCATGCCCTGGCCTGCCTGCGCGCGGCCCAGCTGAGTATCGCCACGCGTTCGCGGTGCACTTTCACTCTGCGGGTCGCGGTTGTCCGGATGACGGGAGTGGGCAGCCACGCGCTGGGTAATTGCGAGCGCAGCTTCGGTGCGCTGTTTCTCCACGACGACCCCCGCGTGCAATTGCTGATGATCGAGGACGGGCAGGTCATGCCGTTCGACAGCCGGAGGCCGCAGCCGCGCCTGACGCAGGAGCGCGAGGCGTTTCTGCTGTTCGGCCACCTGGCTGCTGCACGGCCGCACTGCCTGCTCGGCAGCCGTCATCAGCTGGCACTGGCCGACGCCTATACCCAGGTACTGGGCGTTGACGGCGAGGCAAGTGCGCTGGTCTGTGCGTTGCCGGCGGGCCAGCGGCAACGCTACCTCGCCTGGGCGCGACGTAGCCTGCGCCATGCAGGACAGCCGACGGGGTGGCCGTTGCAGGCCTGCGCCCGAACCCTGGCCGCAGGCCTGAGTCACCTGCACCATGACCTGCAGCGACAGCTGCAAGGTGCCGTGCAGAGCCCGGCGGCGTTCCGCAACTGCGCATCTGCGGCCGTGCCGCTGGAAATCATCGCCGTCGATGGACTGCTGCATGACCTGGCCGCACCGCAACGTCTCGATGGCATGCTTGGCCATCGCGAAGGCTGGACTGATGGCGTGCCTGCCCTGGAGGCGATCAGCGATCCTGTGCTGGTGGCTCACTTGCACGGGTTGCGGGGTGAGTATTTTTCCCGTCGCGGCTATGAAGAAGGTTTCAATGGCTATATCTGGCGCAGGCGTGGCGATGAGGCAAGCGTGGACATCCCTGGCTGGGAGTCCGTGCGGGCAGAGGCCAGCGTCTATTTCGAGCAGGCATTCGAGCTGCGAGACCCGCAGTTGGCCTGCCTGCTGTACGCGCCGTTCATCGGTCGCGGACAGCGCCTGGAGTATTACCTGCGCCGCTGCCACCCGGCCATGCGCGTTGCGCTGCCCTACCTGCACAGGGCATTGCAGGGCCGGGACTGCCCGCAAGCGGTGGAGCAGTGGCTGGTCTCGAACAGCGGCCTGAGCATGGTGCAACTGCAGCGGTTGTATCGACATCACCCCTCTTCGGTCGCTGGCGATTCGTTGCTGGCGCAGCTTGGGGCGCGGGACATCGACCTGCGCCGAGCCCTTGCTGGGTGACGTCAGCATCCCCAGCTTGCGGAGTGCACCGGGGCGCACTCCACCCCTCGGCCCCAGCATGACGGTCGTCGCTTCACTCGGTTTTTTTCACATTCACTTCACGCACCTCCAACAGCCCAACTTCTAGAGTCCCCGCCCATTCGTAGCCGTTCCAGCGGCTACGCCAGCGCCCTGTTTTTTCCACGGGCAGCAATGACAAGGCGCGGACTCCGGGTCAGGTAAATGCCGGCGCTTTGCGCACGCTTGTAAGCATCGCAAGGAAGTAACCATGCAGTCCCCTTCACGTACAGCTTTTTACCTGAGCAATCTAGGTCTACCCGTGCTGCTGGCGGTGGGTATCTTCGTTTTTTTCGATCTGACGAATCTGGACATCTGGATCAGCAACCTGTTGCTCGATCCAGTCAGCGGCCAGTTCCCGCTACTTCATGACCCGTGGTTTGAGAAAGTTACCCATAAATGGCCTCGGATACTGCCCAACTGGACCGGTGAAGCAGCGGTGATTGGATCGCTATTGTCCTTCGTATGGCCTCGGTTTGCGGAACATCCTCAAGCTCCCGCCACCCGTTTGCTGGAGACGACGAAGATCGCACCATTGCTTCGCTTTACCACCCATCATCGTCGTGACTTACTATTCGTGGTGATAGCCTTCGCTTTATGCACCACCGTCATTCACTATCTCAAAAGCCACACCAGCGTTTACTGCCCTGTGGAAACTACTCTCTACGGCGGTACTGAGCTGCGCATGGAATGGTTCCACAACTTCAGGTGGCTTGGCAAAGCTGGCTCGGGACGTTGCTGGCCGGGCGGGCACGCCTCCAGTGGCTTTACCCTGCTGGCACTGTATTTCGTTGCCGTGCGCTACGGCTGGCGCCATGCACGCGCACTGCTGGTGGCAATTCTCTCTCTGGGCTTCATCTACGGTACAACCCGCGTACTGCAGGGTTGGCACTATATGTCGCACACCTTTTGGGCAGGCATTTTCGTCTGGTTGACAACATGGACGACTGCACTGGTGTTCTATGGCCGGCTGGCCTTGCAATCGCCTGTCCGGATCTGCGATGCGAAGCAACGCCGATGGGGAGTCGGCACCTCGCCATCACCACTGCGTGCAGAAAGAAGTCTGGATACCACCAGCGAATAGAGCGTTACCCACGACGTTGAGCAGCATCAACGAAACCAACCGCTATCGCACTGAGGCCGGCAGATCACCACTGAAGGGTGTATCGCGCACTTTCTTTCTCACAATGCCTGGAGCTTCTTTATCGACCGGCTGATAGAGGTGTCGTGCGATGGCTGGCTGCTCTATCGGCCCGACACTGCCATCGCACGGCAAACGCGTGGACAACCTGGCATAAGACAGGATTTACACATTACCACTCGGATCTCACGCGCCGCTCATCGGAAGAAATCCGCTCCGTTTACCGCTACACGTCATACACCAAAGCCGCCACGGTCCCGCCCCAGCAAGTCCATTTCGATTTCTGCGGGACAATTTTTCTTTTCTGATGACCGACACCGTGATCCGGCTCGCTTGCAAGCGAGGTGGATCTGTATGTATAACCAGTATCCGTTCGCTGCCCCCGACCCTCACCGTGATCGCCCACTCCGTCGAAGACCCGTTCTACTACCTGCACAACTTCCAGCAGGTACTGGAGTGGGTAGAACTGCGTTATGCCGACCTGCTCGAGGCTGAGGAACAGGCGTTTATCCGTGCGTTCGGCCTGTTGCCCCAAGCCTCCCGCGGCTTGCTGGTGCGCATGGTCATGCGCAAGGGCCAGCTGTTTCGCGCCAGCAAGCTCGATTACGCCGAGATCGGCTGCACCCGCCAGGCCCTGGAACCGCTGCTGCATCACCAGTGGGTCAGCACCGATGCCCAGCTGAGTCTCGAGCAGCTGTTCGCCTTGCTGCGCAAGGAGGAAGTCGCCGAATGCTTCGTCGCCCAGTTGGCCCATCCACGCGCGGCCAAGTCGCTGCTGCTGACCCAGCTGCAAGCGCTGGCCCTGCCTGCCAGGCCGTTTGCCGAGTGGTTCCCGGACTGTTCCGATGTGATCGTCGAGTGGCGCCTGCAAGCGCTGTGCGACCGCCTGCGGCTGTTGTTTTTCGGCAATCTCTACCAGGACTGGTCCGAGTTCGTCCTCGCCGACCTGGGCCTGCTGCGGTACGAGCAAGTGGCCTTCAGCGCCGACTCACGGGCGCTTCGCCAGCGCGCCGAGGTGGAGCTGGCCATGGCCTTGCACGACTGCGCCGAACGCCTCGAACAGGGTGAGCCGCCGGCTCGTGTACTGGCGGCGCTCGAGGGTCTGCACAGCGACAACCCTTGGCTCGTCCGGCGCCGTTCGCGGCTGCTGTTCCAGCTTGGCCAGCAATGCGAGCGGTTGGGTGAGTGGAATCTTGCCTTGGCGGTGTACGCCGACTGCCGTCATCCCCAGGCACGCATTCGCCAGGTGCGCGTGTTCGAGCGCAGCGAGCAATGGGCGCCGGCACTGGCGCTGGCCAGCGAGCTGGCGGCGGCGCCGGCCAACCCCCTTGAGGTACAGGCGCTCGAGCGCATGCTGCCGCGTCTGCGGCGCAAGCTTGGCGGCCCGCCGCAGCCGCGCAAGCGGGCCTCGACGGTGCGGCTGGTCGAGCTGGAGCTGCCGGTCGAGCAGTCCTTGCTGGGGGTAGAGGAGGCCGTGCGCCTGCACCTTGCGCAGGAGGGGGGGCAGGCGCACTACGTTGAAAACACCCTGTTCAACAGCCTGTTCGGGCTGCTGTGCTGGGAGGCGGTCTTCGCGCCAGTGCCGGGGGCATTCTTCAACCCGTTCCAGGCTGCGCCGCAAGACCTGCACGACGCTGACTTCCAGTCCCGGCGCGGCGAACTGTTCGAGGCGTGCCTTGGCCTGCTCGATGACGACCGCTACCAGCAGCGCATCCGGCAGTGCTTTTCGGCCAAGCAGGGCTTGCAGTCGCCCTTCGTGTTCTGGGGCATGCTCAACGAGACCTTGCTTGACCAGGCACTGACCTGCCTGCCACCCGCCCACCTGAAGCAATGTTTCCGGCGCCTGCTGCAGGACGTGAAGAACAACCGCACCGGCATGCCCGACCTGATCCAGTTCTGGCCGCAGGAAGGGCGCTACCGCATGGTCGAGGTCAAGGGGCCGGGCGACCGCCTGCAGGACAACCAGCTGCGCTGGCTCGACTTCTGCCATGCCCATGGATTGCCGGTGGAGGTCTGGCACGTGCGCTGGTCCGGGCAGGCCGCATGAGCTACACCGTGGCCGTGCGCGCGCTGTGCGAGTTTACCGCCAAGGCCGGAGACCTCGACCTGCGCTTCACGCCGTCGCCCACCGCACAGGAAGGCATCAGCGGCCACCGGCGGGTGGTGGCGCGGCGTGACGCCGGGTACGAGTCGGAAGTCGCCCTCGAAGGACATTACCAGAGCCTGCGGGTGCGCGGCCGCGCCGACGGTTATGACCCGGCGCGCAACCGCCTTGAGGAGATCAAGACCCACCGCGGCGACCTGGCCCGGCAGCCCGGCAACCACCGGGCGCTGCACTGGGCCCAGGCGCGGGTCTACGCCTGGCTGCTCTGCCAGCAGCGGCAGCTGGACGGGATCGAAGTTGCGCTGGTCTACCTGGATATCGACAGTGACCGCCAGACCCTGATCACTGAGCACCATACCGCTGCCTCCCTGCAGCAGTTTTTCGAGCAGCAGTGCCAGGTCTTTCTCGCCTGGGCCCAGGCCCAGGAGCGCCGGCTCGCCGAGCGCGACCAGGGGCTAAAGGCGCTGGGCTTCCCCTACAAGGATTTCCGGCAGGGCCAGCGGCAACTGGCCGAGACCCTGTACAAGGCAGTGAGCACCGGCCGCTGCCTGATGGCCCAGGCCAGCACCGGCATTGGCAAGACGCTGGGGACCTTGTTCCCGCTGCTCAAGGCCATGGCGCCGCAACAGCTGGACAAGCTGTTTTTCCTGACCGCCAAGACCCCAGGGCGTGCCCTGGCGCTGAATGCCCTGCGCCAGGTCATGGACAGCAGCCCGGATCTCGCCCTGCGCAGCCTGGAGCTGGTGGCCCGCGACAAGGCCTGCGAATACCCCGGCACTGCCTGCCATGGCGAAGCCTGCCCCTTGGCCAAGGGCTTCTACGATCGCCTGCCTGCTGCGCGCGAGGCGGCCATCCGCCAGCCCATGCTCGACCAGGGCACCTTGCGCGAGGTGGCTTTGGCGCACCAGGTCTGCCCTTACTACCTGGGGCAGGAGATGGCGCGTTGGGTGGACGTGCTGGTGGCCGACTACAACTACTATTTCGACGCCTACGCCTTGCTGTTCGGTCTGACCCAGGCCAATCAGTGGAAGGTGGCGGTGCTGGCCGATGAGGCGCACAACCTGGTGGAGCGGGGCCGGCAGATGTACAGCGCCACCCTGGACCAGGGCCAGTTGCTGACCCTGCGCCAGAGCAAGCCCGCAGGCCTGGGCACTGCCCTGGACCGTCTCAACCGGCAGTGGAATGCCCTGTACAAGGATCAGATCGCCCCGTACCGGGCCAGCGAGCAACTGCCGGATGCCTTCATCAAGGCGCTGCAGCAGTGCATCGGCCTGATCCAGGAACGGCTCAACGACGCGCCCAACGAGGTCGAGCCGCAGGTCCTGCAGTTCTATTTCCAGGCCCTGCAGTTTACCCGTGTCAGCGAACTGTTCGACGAGGATTTCGTCTTCGACATCAGCCCGCGAAACGGCCCGCGCCAGCGGCGCCTGGCCAGCCTCTGCCTGCGCAATGTGGTGCCCGCGCGGTTGCTGGGCCCGCGCATGGCGGCCGCGCGCAGCGTCACGCTGTTTTCCGCGACCTTGAGCCCCCGGCGTTTCTACGCCGACCTGCTGGGCATGCCCGCCGACACGGCCTGGCTGGAGGTCGCCGCGCCGTTTCGTGCCGAGCAGCTGAAGGTGAGGGTGATCAGCCAGGTCTCCACCCGTTATCACCAGCGCCAGGCCTCGCTGGCGCCGATCGTCGAGCTGATTGCCGCGCAGTACCAGGAGGTGCCCGGCAACTACCTGGCGTTTTTCAGCAGCTTCGAATACATGGACCAGGTTGCCGCGCTGCTTGCCGAGCGCCACCCGGCAATTCCCCGCTGGAGCCAGGCGCGGGGCATGGACGAGGCCGCGCGCGCGGCGTTTCTTGCCCGCTTCGTGCCAGACGGGCAGGGGGTGGGTTTCGCGGTGCTCGGCGGGGCATTCGCCGAAGGGGTGGACCTGCCGGGCACTCGGCTGATCGGCGCGTTCGTGGCGACGCTCGGACTGCCGCAGGTGAACCCGGTCAACGAGCAGCTCAAGCAGCGCATGGGTCGATTGTTTGGGGCGGGGTTCGACTACACCTATCTCTATCCCGGCATTCGCAAGGTGATCCAGGCAGCGGGGCGGGTGATCCGGGGGGATGAGGACCGGGGCACATTGCTGCTGATCGATGAGCGGTTTGCCGAGCCTGGGGTACGGCAGATGTTCCCGGGGTGGTGGCGGGTGGAAGGCGAGTAGCGGTTCGTTGCGGACCGGCAGTGCACCTCGCGGGCATAAAACAGCCCACCCGGATCGCACACCTCTGAAACTCCCATTACACTGCGAGCTCCAACCCCCACATTTCCTGAATCTCGAGGTTTATGCATGACGCTCAGTCCTTTGGCAGGCAAGCCGGCACCGGCCAGTGTGCTGGTCGATATCCCCCGGTTGCTGACCGCGTACTACACGGGCCGGCCGGATGCTGCCGTGGCGGCGCAGCGCGTGGCATTTGGCACCTCTGGGCATCGCGGTACTTCGCTTGAACTGAGCTTCAACCAGGATCATGTGCTGGCCATCACTCAGGCGATCTGCCTGTACCGCAAGGCCCAGGGCATCGATGGCCCGCTGTTCGTCGGCGCCGACACCCATGCCCTGTCCGCACCCGCCGCGGCCAGTGCGCTGGAAGTCCTGGCGGCCAATGGCGTGCAGGTGATGCTGTCGCAGGACGATGAGTACACCCCGACCCCGGCCGTGTCCCACGCCATCCTCTGCTACAACCGTGGCCGCACCCAAGGCCTGGCCGATGGCGTGGTCATTACGCCATCGCACAACCCGCCCCAGAGCGGTGGCTTCAAGTACAACCCGCCTAACGGCGGCCCCGCCGACAGCGATGTGACCAAGTGGATCGAGAACAAGGCCAACGAACTGCTGGCTGCAGGCCTCGAGGGTGTCGAGCGCATGGACCATGCCCAAGCCTTGCAGGCGCCTACCACTCACCGGCATGACTACGTCGGCAACTATGTCGCCGATCTGGAAAACGTCATCGATTTCGACGTGATCCGCGAGGCCAAGCTGCGCCTGGGCGTCGACCCTTTGGGCGGTGCTGGCGTGCGCTACTGGTCGGCAATCGCCGAGCGTTATCAGCTGGACCTTGAAGTGGTCAATTCCGAGGTGGACCCAACCTTCCGCTTCATGACTGTGGACTGGGATGGTCAGATCCGCATGGACCCGTCCTCGCCGCATGCCATGCAAGGCCTGATCGGCCTGCGCGAGCGTTTCGACGTGGCCTTCGCCTGCGACCCGGACCACGACCGCCACGGCATCGTCACCGCCGATGGCCTGCTGGCACCGAACAACTACCTGGCTGTAGCCATCGACTACCTGTTCCAGAACCGTCCGCAATGGCGCAGCGATGCCGCAGTCGGCAAGACCGTGGTCAGCAGCGGCATGATCGACCGCGTCACTGCGCGCCTGGGCCGCCGGCTGCATGAGGTGCCGGTGGGCTTCAAGTACTTCGCCCAGGGGCTGTTCGAAGGCTCGCTCGGCTTTGGTGGAGAAGAGAGCGCTGGCGCCTCGTTCCTGCGCAAGGACGGCAGCGTCTGGACCACCGACAAGGACGGCCTGATTCCCGCGCTGCTTGCCGCCGAGATGACTGCCCGTACCGGCCGCAACCCGAGCCAGGCCTATGCTGCGCTGACCGAGGAGCTGGGCAAGCCATACGCTACCCGTGTCGAGGCCAAGGCCGACCCGCGGCAGAAAGCCCTGCTGAGCAAGCTGGCGCCCGAGCAGGTCAAGTCCACCACGCTTGCTGGCGAGCCGATCGAGCAGATCCTCAGCCATGCACCGGGTAACGAACAGGCGATTGGCGGTCTCAAGGTGATGACCGCCAACGGCTGGTTCGCTGCCCGGCCGTCGGGCACCGAAGACATCTACAAGATCTACGCCGAAAGCTTCATTGACGAGGCGCATCTGCAGCGCCTGGTCAGCGAGGCCCAGGTACTGGTAGACGCGGCAATCGCGTGATGTTGACGGGGGAGGCGCGAGCCTCCCCCTTGTTTGCACAGGCCAGTATCAGGCCACGTCCACCAACACCACCTCACTGTCCTCCAGCGCCACTACGGTCAATATCTCCTCCCGCTCGACCGCTACCCCATCCCGGGCTTCGGCACGCAGGCCATTGACCTCGATCGCCCCCTTGGCCGGTACCAGATAACCACGGCGCCCGGCTTCGAACCGGTACTCTGCCGTCTCACCGGCACGCAAGGTCACAGCGGCCAGGCGTGCATCAGCGCGGATCCGCAGGCTGTCCTCATCCCCGGCGCGGCCACTGGCCAGGGTCACGAAACCCTCGCCACGATCCCCCTTGGGGAAGGGCCGGGTGCCCCACGAGGGTGCTTCCCCCGTGCGATCCGGAATGATCCAGATCTGGAAGAGAAGGGTGTCGACTGCTTCCACGTTGAATTCGCTGTGAGTGATGCCGGTGCCAGCACTCATCACCTGCACGTCACCCGCTTCGGTGCGGCCCTTGTTGCCCAGGTTGTCCTGGTGGGTGATCGCGCCTTCGCGGATATAGGTGATGATTTCCATGTCGCGGTGTGGATGGGGCGGGAAGCCACTGCCGGCGGCGATCAGGTCATCATTCCAGACCCGCAGGTTGCCCCAGTGGGTGCGTGCTGGATCGTGGTACTCGGCAAACGAGAAGTGATGGTGGGCATCGAGCCAGCCATGGTTGGCGTGACCGAGGCTGTCGAAAGGTCGAAGTTGCAGCATGGCGGTGCTCCTTGATGAGTGGAATGACGCCATGATGCGCTATAAACGTATCGAAATTAAGCGTAATTATCGACTCAATTAGATCTATATAATCGATACTTGTAAGCGCGGTTCTTTCTCCGTTCCAGCGTCTAATCAACTGATTTTTCAAGCATTCGCTGGCGGTTTATTGCTGATAAAGCGAACATGACCGCTGAATTTTTCTATGCGTGGAGTCGCCGTGTCTCACGACCACCCTCAGTCACCGGTCGAGCTGACGCCGCCGGCACAATTACCCTGGCTGCGCCGCCTCGCCGCACGGCTGCTGGGCCGTGGCCTAAGTGGGCTGCAGGCACAGCACCGGGATTCCTGGTTCCTGGGCCACGCCACGGGTCAGCGCAATGGCCATGCCGATGGCTTGCGCGAAGGCTATGACCAAGGGCGGGTCGACGGCTACGAGGCCGGACGCCAGGTGCTGGTGATTCGAGACAGCCGCCCGGACGGCCACGGTGTTCCCGGTGAAGACGACAAGCTGTTCGATGACTGGCGCCTGCCCCTGACCGCAGAGCTGAAGAAACGCTTCAAGGCGGACGTGGCCCAGCGCCTGCCAGCCGAGGTGCAGCCCAGCGCAGCGCAGTGGAAACTGATCTTCAGCGACACACCATCGACCTGCGTGGTGGCGGGCGCCGGTGCGGGCAAGTCCACCTCCCTGGTCCTGCGCATCCTGCTACTGCGCCATTACCTTGGCTTCGAGCTGGACGCCATGACGGTGGTCACGTTCACCCGCGAGTCGCGCAAGGACTTCATCAAGCGTCTTGTGCAGGTGTTTGGCTTGTGGGAACTGAACCTGAACCCGGTGCAGGCGCGCGAACTGGTCCGCACCTTCCACTCGCGCATCCTGCCGCTGGTGCGCAGCCTGCCGGGTTTTGGCCAGGTGCGTGCCTTCGAGACCCTGGGCAGCGAATTGCCCAACGGCAGCGAAGCCAATGCCGAAAGCAATCCATTCGACCTGCGCCTCAACGATGCGCAGCGCCAGCAGCTCAACCTGTGCTACCGCGACCTGCTTCACGACAGCCCGCGCTTTGCCGAGCTCATCGCCGGGCTGCGCCGCGAGGCCCTGCAGCTCAAGTCGCTGGACCGCGACCATCCTGATGTGCAGAAGCGGGTGGCGGTGACCCAGCTGTCGTCCCAGCGCGACGAAGAGCTGTGCGACCTGATAGAAGACCTCTGGTTCTCGGCAGGGGCCTGGCCCATCAAGGGCATCGAGCCCAATCGTCACACGGTCGAGATCAACGGCAGCCGCTTCCATGTCCATGGCCACGTCGCCGAGCTGGATGCCTGGGTCGTGCTGGGCTTTGATCCTGGGGAGAGCCAGCAGTACAAACGCTCCGGAGCCAAGTTGCCGGTGTGGGCAGAGTGGGTGATCAAGCGCACCCTGTTTCAAGCTTTCTGCGATAAGCCTGTGATCTGGCTGGAAAACTATTCAGCGGCCAGGCGCCTGGCGTCTTCCCTGGCGGGCGACGCGGTGGCGGGCCCGGGCTTCGAGTACAAGGTCAAGGGCGAGCTGGCTCCGGCACCGTTGCTCGACGCGTTTGTCGGCGCCGCGGGTTTTATCGAAAACCTCGGACTGGAGGTATCGACGGCCGTCAGCGGCATGAGTTTCCCGCCCGGTGACACCGATGCACTGTTCTTTGAAGCCTTGAGCCTGTACTCCAAGGCCCTCGAGGCGCATCTGCTCGCACAGTCGCCGCCGATCATGAGCTACAACCGCATGTTCGCGCTGTTCGGGGAAAACAACCCGGAAAACCTCCGGTTGCTGCCTGATCCACTCTTGCGGCCGCTGGCACACCTGATGATCGACGAGTTCCAGGACGTCTCGCCGCAGATCGTCAGCTGGCTGCGCGCCTGCCTGCGCGAGATTCGCCGCCGTGGTCCCGCGCTGCATGTCGGGCGTGCGGCGCAGCACTCGTCCTTGCTGTGCGTCGGCGATGACTGGCAGTCCATCTATGGCTGGCGCGGCAGTTCGCCCAAGTACTTCATGGAGTTCGCCAAGGAGTTTCCCTCGCCGGCCAACACACGCGTGATGCTGGTGGAAAACTACCGCAGCCATCAACACATCATTGATGCGGCCGAGCATCTGGTGAAACCGGCACCGGCCATCAATGGCAAGAAGGCCAAGGCAAGTGGCCCCGCAGCGCTGCTGCCGGTGAGCCCGGTGCGGGTCATGGAGCGCGATGATGCGAGCCTTGCCCAGACCGTCGAGGAGCACTATCAGCAAGGCGAGACAGTCATGATACTGTTTCGAAAAAGCAGCGATAAGTCTTTGATAGCAGAGAGTATACGCTCGATAGTTGAAGTGGATTCGAGATTGCCCGCGGATCAGCGCCGTCTTCGCCAGCTGACCTACCACAGTGCCAAGGGCCTCCAGGCCGATGCCGTGTTCCTGCTCGGTGATTGCCAGCACATGACCCGTTCGCCCTACAAGAACCAGGTCTATCGCCTGGCGGGCCTTGGCCGCAGCGGGGATGCCCAGGCATTCGACACAGCGCAGCAGGAGGAGATCCTGCGCCTGGCGTACGTGGCGGTCACCCGGGCGGTGCGGCACTGCTACTGGTATGTGGAAACGCCGAGCGGCGAGGCAGCGAAACTGCCCCGCGCGTCCAGTCAGGTAGATGGCCGGCAGGCCTTCTTCGAGGACCTGCGCGGCCAGTAGGGCGGATCAGTTCGGGCCGGTCTCAAGACCGCGCGTCAGGCTCAGCAGCAAGCCTTCCTCGACGGTCCTTTGCTCGCTGAGCAGAGCGTTGATCGCCGCGTTGTACTGCTCGGAGTTGATCTCGACCCGCTGCAGGTTGCCCTGGGCATCCACCAACGGCCTGCCCAGGGCCTCGGCGAGGGTTGTGCTGACCGAGGGGGCCAGCTGCGTCACGGCCATGCTGTCCGGGTCCAGGCAGTACTCCAGGTAATCAAGGCCTGCTCGCCAATAGTGGGTGAGCACCTCGAACTGCCCGCCATAGCGACGCTTCAGGGCGGCCTGCCAGGCCGGTTGCCCGGCGATCCATTCGTGTCGCGCGCCGGCGTCGGCGTCGAGCTCCCGGACCGCTTCGGCAACATTGTGTTGCACCCGCGTGGAAACCTGAGCACTGTCCCGGTAGAGCATGCCGTGGCTTGGCTCAGGGTAGTCCAGCGTCTTCGCCAATCCCTGGCGCAACGCGAGGCGGATCTCGATATCGTCTACCAGTGTCTGGCGCAGATTGATGTCGGGCAGCTCTTCCGGCACGTCGAGCTCGTCCAGCGCTGGCAGGTCGTCCAGGTAATCGATCAACGCAGCCTTGCGCATCCCCCGCTTGTAGGCGATACGCTCGGCAAGCCGGTTGACCTGCTCGCGCCGGTACAGCTTGCGGTACAGCTGCAATTGCGCGGGGCCGACGTGAGCGCCTGCTCCTGCCTCGTGGCTCAGCACTTCGACCTCCAAGGCACTGAACGCATCCGTACCGGCGTCGCCGCAGGTCGCCGGGAAGGTCTGCGCGAGGGCGTCGAGGCGCTCACGCAGGGCTGTGTCAGCCCCCGCCTTGGCCAGCAGCGCCCATACCCTTTCGCGCAGCACCGAGGGCTGGCGCTGCGCCTCAGCGGACTCCGCCAGGCGCTCAAGGACCTCGAGCAACCACGCATGCTCGCCGTCGTCGAACAGCGCGGACCACAACTCGGTCTGTTCTGGCGTGCTGTCGACGGCCCAGAAGGCTTGCCAGTCCTCGACGGCGGGCCGGTCCTCGAAGACAGCCACGCCGATGCCTCGCAGCCGAGCCCTGCCGGCGGCCTCCAGCTCGTTGTAGTTGAACAGCCAGCGCCTGCCGTTCACACCGGCAGCCAGGTCGCGGGCAAAGGGCATCTGCAGCACGGTGTCGAGCGCTGGTACCCGATGGATCTCGTTGGAGGACAGGTCAATGTGACGCAGCTGATAGCGTGGCTGGTTCATCAGCGTGCTCAGGCCGGGTGGCCAGGCGGTGAGCTCGCAGTGGCTCAGGTTCAGATAGTCGAGCCTCGCCATGAAACTCAGGTCCGGAGCAACGCGCAGAGGATTGAGTTCAAGGTGCAGGACCTGGGTATGGACCAGG
This sequence comes from Pseudomonas sp. JE3303, assembly GCF_056312565.1. NCBI lineage: Bacteria > Pseudomonadati > Pseudomonadota > Gammaproteobacteria > Pseudomonadales > Pseudomonadaceae > Pseudomonas > Pseudomonas sp. JE3303. Next base: position 96,933 of record NZ_JBWGIF010000007.1, on the reverse strand, counting down.
TCCTGGAAACAGCGGGCCATCGCTTCATCCAGGGTGATGCGGTTGTTGGCCAGGCTCAGGGCGTCGAGCTTGAGCTGGGCCAGGAACCGGAGATCCGTTTCGCCCAGTACCAGCAGGTTGCGACGCAGGTTGAGCAGGCGCAGGCGCCGCATGCCCAGCAGGGCTTCCCTGGCCGTGACGGAAATGCCGGTCAACTCGTTGCCGGTCAGATGCAATTCCTGCACATCGGGCGCCGCTTTCAGGCCTTGGAACAGCGTCTCGCTGTCGATTGCCGGATTGCCGCTGATATACAGCTGCTCAAGGTTGGGGAAGCACCCAAGGAAATCGACGGCCATGCGCTGCATGCCGAGATTCTCTATCTTCAGCACCTTGATGTGCTCCAGGCGGGCCGTGAGCGGGGGCAGTTCGGACAATTGCATGTTGTCGAGGGTGAGCATCCCGCGCATGACACCGCCTTCCTTGCGCCAGGCGTTTTTCAGGCGTTCCGAGCATTCGGCTCGGTGCTCGCGCTCCAGGAAATCTGCCGATGAGTGCGTCCACTGGGCCAGGCCGCGATCAAGGATGTAATACTCCTGCTCCAGCTTGCGCAGGGCGGCTGCTGGATTGCTGCCCAGGCCGTCGCGCAGCTGTCTGATCTGCGCGCTGTCCAGCTCGGGGAACAGCGCCCGCATGCGGCGGTCGACCGGTCCTGCGGAGCGGCCGCTCAAGGGATAGCCCAGGCGGCCATCGCCCAGCCGCAAGGGTGAGCGCCAGCCGGTGGCAGCCTGCTGTTGACCGATGAGCTTGCCAGCGTTGGCGCGGTCGGCGGCCGCGGTGTCGAACAACGTTGTCGCGGGCAGATCCGGATGCTCGAGCTGCAAGCCGGCGAGCAGGCGGCGGCTGTCGTCATTGGCCAGGCCCTGCCGGGCCAGGCCTAGGATCGCGCGGTCCAGGCGCACGCGCGCCTGCAAGTGCCGCGCCTCTTCGGCAATCCGTAACGGCACCCGCCCTTGAGCGGTCATGCGCTGGCGCTCGGCGCTGCTTGCATGGCGGACGATTTCCTCCAGCGCTTCAGGTGGCAAGGAAGGGAACTGCCGTCCCAAGGTCGCGGCGGCGGTGCCCGACAGCTCGCGATGTCCCTGGTACAAGCTGCTGAACAGCGACTGGCGCTTGTGCTCCAGGTGATCGGCCAGCCGATCCTGCAGGGCTTGCGCGCGGTCCTGCGCCGGCACTTTCTCTCCCACCAGCGCCACCGCAACTTGCTCATCGAGCTGGGCCAGCACCGTCGGGGCGAGCTCGCCATTGTCGAGCTCGGTGCGGGTGACCTGCACGACCGTGTCGCCCAACTGTCGCGGGCGCCCATAGGTCACGGAACTCCCCCACGGCTCCGTACCCTCGAAGACTTGCAGCAGATGGTCGTCTGGCCAGCCGGGCAGCTCCACCAGCGCTGTGCTGGCAAAACTCTTGTAGGCCGCCAGGGGCAGGTTGGAGCGGGTCCGGGTGATGATCTCGCTGACCTCCTGGTCCCCCTTGATCCGCTTCAGGGCGTCTTCAAGCAAGGCCGGTGGCGGCTGGTCGGCGACGTGCATGCGCTGGAGCACGCCTTGGTCGGTGCCGCAGGCGCGCAGGGCAAGTTCAAGCTGGTGGTCATCGAGCCCCTGGGTCATCGGGCCCATGCGGTGCAGCAACCGCGCGGGCTCCCATTCCAACGGCTGCTCGACGTCCAGGCGCCAGGCACCCTTGCCGTTATGCCTCAGGCGTGGGCTGTAGGCAGTGGCGTCATTGGGGTGCCGGATCCGCCATTGCCCATCGCCCTCGTGATACTGCTCGAACAGCTCGCCATCCAGGCGAATACAGGTCTTGCCGCCGCTACTGTACTGGCCCATCGAGTTGGGCTCGGACTGTGCGGCAAGCGTGACACTGCTGCGGTAAGGGGTCAGGTCGGGATGCCAGAGCCGCTCGGCGTCGTCGACGAAGACGCTGCGCAGTTGCTCGACGAACCCCGACGCCTTTATCACCGCCGCGCCGCCTGCCAGCGTCCCCACGGTGATAGCGTTGACCAGCAGCGACTCGACGTGCGCAAGCGCCTGGGCGCTATCGCCGTCTTCCCAGGCCTGGATGCCATGAAAGACATCGCCCATCACCTGGGCCGCGCCAATGGCCAGCATCAGCGGATTGAGCAGGGGAACGAACATGGCGGCCACGTTCACGACGTCCAGTCCGAGCTCCAGCCAGTGTTCGAGTTGCTCGCGGCGTGCCCGGGCGTTGGCATCGGCGGTGGGCACCGCGATGGTCCTGGCGTCCCCGCGCAGCTTGAGCGCGTGGGCATTGGCCAGGTGATGCCAGGCCCCGGCGGGAAGGGTACGCTCCTGAACGTCCAGGTGAACCTTCGCACGAGGCGCCAACCCCTCTGCGGGTTCATTCACGGTTTCGAACAGCGCCTGCTGCAGTCGGCTCGCCAGTGCCGGTTGCAACCGGCGCGGGGCGTAGCCGATCAGCAGGCGTCGGAAGGGTGTACTCACCAGCCGGCTCTTGAACTCGCGGCTCCAGGCTTGCAGCGAGGCATACTCGCGCACCGGGTGCAGCGGATCCCCAGGGATATAGACAATGCAAGGATTGACCTGGTCGCCATCGACCGGACCGATCAACAGCACTTCATGGATTGGCGTACCGAACAGTGTGATTTGTCTGCAAGCGACGGGACGCTGGCGGTAATAGCAGTCCGTGTTGGGCTGGCAGAATTGCAGCAGCGCCTGGTAGCCGGCATCGGTCAGCAGGCCCTGCAGGTTGGCAACCAGCGCGCACACCGCCAGTTCATCGCGGCTGGCCTGGGCCATCAGCGGTTGCCAAGCTGCGCCCTCCAGGACCTTGGCGAGGTGCGCTTGGTACTGCTGGCCGAGGTCCAGCGTCCGGCATCGGCGCACGAATTGACCCAAGGTCAGGCCTGACAACGGGGAAGCGTCGTTTGGCCCTTGCTGCAACCGGCTCAGCGGGCCAGGCTCGTCCTCGCGTTCGAAGTTGTGCAGCGCAGCTGCCAGGAGGCTGCGTGACTGCGCAGCGCCAACCGCTTCGATGCTTGGCTCGGGTTGCTCACGAACGCCGCCCAGCGGCAGTTCGCCACCCACAGGGTCGATGTAGACGTGCTCTTTCCAGGGTTGAAAGCGGTATTGCGCCGTGAGCACCGAAGCCTTGATGCCCAGCGCCTGCTCCAGCAAAGGCGTGCAAAAGTCATTGATGCCCCGCAGGTGGACCAGCGCCTTGGCCAGCGCCTCACGGCTACGGTCGCGCTGTTTGATGGCCTCGCCCAGTTGCTGCTGGCTGGTGGCAGCCGCCGTGGCGTACCAGGCAAAGGGACGGCCCTCTACGTCGAGGTATTCCTTGCGCAGGCTCTGCAGCAGGCGGCTGGCATGGGTACTGCTCAACTGCGTGCTCCAGCGGGGCAAGGCCTGGGTGATGTGCGTGGCGTACAGGTGGTCGGGGGTAGTGGTTGGCATGACTGGCGTCTCCAGCGTTTCAGGAGCCGCAATCAGATACCCAGGCATTGGCGTGCTGGTGGTAGTTATCGGTCACCACGCGTTCACGTATCGCTTGCAGCTCCGCCCCCGATTAAGGGGATTTACCGGGGAATGCCCCCCAATCCGCTCAGGTTCCCAGCCCAACTGATTGATTCAAGGACGAAATTTGAGATGGCACGGCCTTTGCTCCGGAGCTTTGCAGAGTAACTCTGTTCCGGAGGCGCCGCCATGAAGACCCCGTTAAAGGGCTATGCCCTCAGCTCTCTTGTGCTGGCCATGTTCGGCTGGCACGCCAGCAGCGAGGCGGCCATCCAGTGCCAGCGCACGCTGGTGGCCAATGTCGTGGCGCTGGACCAGCCACTGATGTTCAACCGCTTGGGGGCGCAGAACGCCAATGGCATGATGTTCGCGCTGCAGCAGGATGTGGTCGACGAGCATAACGTGCCGCTGAGCAAGGGCGGGGCGGCAGTGCCGGGCAAGGTGACCCTGCGTCCGGACAAGCGGCCCCGGCCGATCGTATTGCGGGTGGCTGCCGGGGACTGCCTCACGGTCAACCTGACCAACCTGCTGGACTACCAGGCCAACCCCAACAAGCATGGCGCCGGGCACGACGAGAACGAGGTCGAGGGCGAGGAGGAAGAGGAGGGCGCCGAAGCGCCGGAGGCCAATGACGGCGCTGGCGAGCACTTCGTAGCCGACGAACAGGTCAGGGACCGCCATGTGGGCTTCCAGGTCAACGGCATGCAGGCGGTCAACGGCATCAGCGATATCGCCACCTATGCCGGGCGCAACCCCAACGCGCTAGTCACCCCGGGCTCTACCCGCACCTACACCTTGTATGCGGAGCGCGAAGGCGCCTTCGCCGCTACCAGCCACGGCGCCACCTTTGGCGGCGAGGGCAACGCGGGCAACGTCGCCAACGGCCTGTTCGGCCAGGTGGTGGTGGTGCCCAAGGGCGGGCGCATGTACCGCAATACCCTCACCGAAGAAGAAATGCGCCTGGCCACCACCGGCCGCGCGCCGACCGGCCAGCCGGTGATCAACTACGAGGCCCGCTACCCGCAGGTCCAGCCCTGGATCGCCGAAGGCAAGGCTGGGCTGCCAATCATCGCCATGGCCAACGGCAACGAGATCATCAGCAGCGAATCGGATGCCATCGTCATGGGCCCAAACCCTGATGGCAGCTTCCCACGCAGCACCTATCCGCTCGAGAGCATCAACAAGCGCAACCCGGCCGTGCCCAACCGGCTGGAACCCTTCCGTGACTTCGCTTCCCAGTTCGCTGACGAAGTGGCCGCCACCCAGGCCTTCCCCGGCTACTGGGCAGACCCGGTCATGGGCCACGTTCTCGAGCCAACACGTGATTCCTTCATGATCAACTACGGCTCCGGCGGCATGGGCGCCGAGGTCGTGGCCAACCGTCTGGGCGTAGGCCCGATGCACGACTGCCTGTCGTGCGCGTACGAGGAATTCTTCCTCAGCGCCCATACTGTTGGCGATGTGGCGATGCTGGTAGACGTGCCGGCCAACGTTGGCCTCGAGAACATCCGCCCAGGCGAGACCCCGCGGCCCGATCAGGTCGGCGTCAAGGCCAGCATGGCGCTGTATCCGGCCGAGCCTGCCAACGTCAACCACAGCTATATCGGCGACTTCGTCAAGTTCCGCAACAGCCACAACGGCCACGAACAGCACATCTTCCACCTGCACGGGCACCAGTGGCTGTTCAACCCCAACGACGACAACTCAGACTACATCGACGCCCAGGGCATCGGTCCGGGCGTGGGCTACACCTACGAGATCGCCAACGGCGGGTCGGGCAACCGCAACCGCGTGGCGGGCGATGCGATCTACCACTGCCACTTCTATCCGCACTTCGCCCAGGGCATGTGGGCCATGTGGCGGGTACACGACGTGTTCGAGGAAGGCACTCGCCTTGAGGTCAGCGGGCAGGGCGCCCAGGGCTACCACAGCACACCGTTTGCATTGCGCAGCGGCAAGCCGGCTGCCGGTGCACGGGCGTTGCCCGACGGCGAGATCGTCGCGGGTACGCCGATTCCGGCGATCGTGCCGTTACCCGGCAAGGCCATGGCGCCGATGCCGGGCAAGGTCGCCGTGGTGCCGAAACTCGCCGAGCAGCTGGTGGCTGGCCATGAAGAAGACGATGACGACGAGGAAGGCGACGACCACGACCATGAAGCCGCCGAGCCCAAGGCCATCGGCTCGCTGGCCCTGGTCGATCGCAGCGACACCAACCGCAACGCCGATGGCAGCCTGAAAAACCCAGGCTTCCCGTTCTGGATCGGCGGCATGGAAAGCAGCGTCGGCCAGCGTCCGCCAACCCCGCCGCTGGACATGCTCGACCCCGCGATGGCGCGCCAGCTGAAGAACAGCGGCAAGGCCCTGTGGGCGAATCTGGACGCCAACCAGGTCGATGGCTGGGACGGCGGCCTGGGCCGGCACGCACTGGACGGTGTCGCCGCTGGCGGGCATGCCGAGGTCACCACCACGGCGCTGGACTTCTCCAAGGTGCTCACCAAGGCCAAGGCGATCTACCTGCCAGAAGAAGGCACCGAGGTCGAGCAGGCGGCCATGCAGTTCCACGCCAAGCCCGAGCATGCAAGCTATGCGCTGTTGCCCGGCAGCCAGGTGGTGCCGCGCGCCTTCCGCACCAACGGTGCCTTGCCTACCGCCGGCGCGCCGTTCTTCGAGCCGTGCATGGACGACCGCGGCAAGCGCCTGACCCGCAACGGCGGGGCGGGTGAGTACAACAGCGGTGAGCGTGCGGACGGCATGAGCTTCCGTGGCTCGTCCGCCTTTACCGCCGACAGCCCGCGCATCTACAAGGGCGCCAACATCCAGTTCGACGCGGTGTACAACAAGGTCGGCTACCACTTCCCGCAGGCACGCATCATCGCCCTGTGGGAAGACGCCTGGCCGGTCATCACCAAGCAGCGTCCACCAGAGCCGCTGGTGATGCGCATGAACACCTTCGACTGCACCATGTACCAGCACACCAACCTGATCCCGTCCTTCTACGAGATGGACGACTACCAGGTGCGTACGCCCACCGACGTCATCGGCCAGCACATCCACCTGCCGAAATGGGACCTGACCGCGGCCGACGGCTCGGCCAACGGCTGGAACTATGAAGACGGCATTCTCTCGCCCGGCAGCGTGGTCGAGCGTATCCATGCCATCCGCGAGTACAACGAGTGCACCGAGGGCGACGCCCGGGACGGCACCGCAGCCTGCCCGAAAGCCAAGCAGCACCCGTTCTTCGGGCGCTACGGCCGCGCTGACTGGGTCGGCGCGCGGACGGCCATGCAGCGCTGGTTCGCGGACCCGCTGGTCAACGTGAACAACGTCGACCGGGGCTTGGGCACCATCTTTACCCACGACCACCTCGGCCCATCGACCCACCAGCAACTGGGTCTCTACGCCACCGTGCTGGCCGAGCCCGCCAACTCCACCTGGTACCACGGCGAGACCGGCGAGCAGCTATACAACCCGGCCATCCGCCAGGACGGCGGCCCTACCTCGTGGCAGGCGGTGATCAAGACCGGCGATCACGACGGAGATGGCCGCAACGACAGCTATCGCGAGTTCTTCCTGGAGTACAGCGACTTCCAGCATGCCTATGAAGCCGGGGTGTATGTCGGTGCCGGCCCTGATGGCGTGCCCAACGCCCAGGCGTTCCCGGCCAGCGCCGACAGCTTCCGCTACGCCATCAACCCGCCCGTGCGGCAAAAAGCGTCGAACCTGCTCGAAGCCGTGGTCGAATCGCGAGGTGGCCTGGCACCGGGTTGCCCGAGCCGGCCTTGCCCGCAGGCAATCTCGGTGGATGACCCTGGCATGTTCGTCGTCAACTACCGCAACGAGCCGCTTGCCCTGCGCGTCTTCGACCCCAACAAGGTCGCCCCGGACGGCAAGCGCGGCATGCAGGCAGACGGCCTGGGCGGTGACCTGGCCTATGCCATGCAGAGCCGTACCGACCGTGCGATCCCGGCGATGAACCTGGCGCCTTCTGCGATCACCTCGGCGGTCGGGCCAACCGGCGGCACCACGCGGTTCCCACCGCACATCAACAAGGGCAGCGAACCGGGCGACCCGTTCACCCCGATGCTGCGGACCTACTCGGGCGACAATGTGCGGCTGCGCGTTCATGCCGGGGGGCATGAAGAGGAGCACAACATCACGCTGCACGGGGTCAAGTGGCTGCAGAACGGCACGGGCTTCGGCAACAGCTCGAACTCGGGCTGGAAAGCCTCGCAGATGATCGGCATCTCAGAGCAGCTGGGCTTCATGGCGCCGGTCTCGATGATCTCCAGCTCTGCGGCGGCCAACGGCGACTACCTGTACTCGATGGACGCGGCCCTGGAAGGCTACTGGAACGGGATATGGGGGGTGATGCGCAACTACACCGCCCCGCGCAACGACCTGTTCCCGCTGCCGAACAACCCGCAACCCGTAGCCCAGCGCAACACCGTGGCGTTCGACGGGATCTGCCCGCGCAACACTGCCAACCCCAGCGGCATCGGTACGCGGCCAACGGTCAAGCGCAGCTATGAAGTGGTCGCGGCGCTGGCCAACGACATCCTCGAGAACCGTCACGGGGTCAGCCTTGCCGACCCTGCCGGTATCGGCCAGCATGTCGGCGGCCCGCTCAAGGCCAACGGCGGCACCCTGGTGTTCAACAGCCGCCGCACGTCGATTCCGCAGACCACCGTGGTGGACGAGGAAGATGGTGAAACCTTCACCATCGGTGGCCACAGCGCGCCGCTGCACGACCCGACCGCCGTGCTCTATGTGCGCAAGGCCGACCTTGACCCGGTCACTGGCAAGCTCAAGGCAGGCGTGCCGGTCGAACCCCTGGTACTGCGCGCCAACGCCGGCGACTGCATCAGCGTGACCCTGGAGAACCGCCTGCCGCTGGTCATGCCGGACCTGGCCAGCACCGCGGTGATGCAGAACGTGGTCAAGCGTGACCGCCATGGCAGCGAAGGCTCCACGGCCTTCAACAACAACATGATGCGTCCGTCCAGCCACATCGGCCTGCACGCCCAGCTGCTCAGCTATGACATCACCAAGTCCGACGGTGCCAACGTAGGGCTCAACCCGACCCAGACCGTGCCACCACGGTCCGGCAGCAGTGGCGCCTACCCGAGCAAGGTGTACCAGTACTACGCCGGTCACCTGGAGCGTGAAGGCAAGCCTGTGAGCCAGCTGGGCCGCACCGTGGACAACATCGAGACCACCGCCATCGAGTTCGGCGGCCTCAACCTGACCCCGGCCGATGTCATCAAGCAACCGCAGAAAGGCCTGGTCGGCGCCATGAGCATCCTGCCGCAGACCGCCACCTGGACCGAAGACGCGGCCAGCCGCGCCTCGGCCACGGTGCAGGTGAGCGGGCAGGCGGCCTACCGCGACTTCGTCACCGTCTGGCAACGGGCGATGAACATGCGCTGGGCCGATGGCCGGCCGGTCGAAGGCATCGCCACCGAGGGCAACGGCGTGCCGGGGGATCCGAAGGATAACGGCAACATGGCGATGAACTACAAGACCGAGCCGCTGTGGCTGCGCTTCGGCCTGGCTCCGGATGCGCCCTTCGGGCACGCCGACGGCAATGGCTTTGGCGATGTGCCAAACGCCCACATGGCCTACAGCAATGCCCTGGTCGGGGGCGATCCACAAACCCCGATCCTCTGGGCCAAGCCTGGCCAGCCGCTGCGCAACCACATCCTGATGCCAAGCGGGGGGAGCCGCGGCATCACCTACCAACTGGACGGGCACCTCTGGCCGCTGCACGCCTACCAGTCCGAGAAGAGCGATCTGGACGGCTACCCCATGAGCTTGCCGGGGATCGGCTCGGTGCGCTTCGGCTACAACCCGATGCAGATGTACATCGGCGCCCAGGAGAGCGTGCTGCCAGCGGCGCACTTCAGCTTCATGGTGCCCAGTGCCGGGGGTGCCAACGCGGTGCCGGGGGACTACCTGTTCCGAGACTACGCAGCCTATGGCAACACCTCGGGGCTCTGGGGACTGCTGCGGGTGACCAACGAAGCGCCGCCAGCCACGGCCCCGGCGCAATAAGAAGAAACACAGGGGGAGCATGGACATGAAAAAGAAAAACCGCTCCGCGTACCTAGGGATTCTGGTGGGGGTAGCGCTGATCGGCCTGGGCTTGGGCGTGGCGTACGAGAAGTTCTGGTACGACCCGCACGGCTTGCTGCAGGAGTCTGCCGAAGAGCAGGCCCTGCACCGGCTGAGCAGGGATGGGGTGACCGTGGAGTTCGAGGCGCGGCCACTGGAAGGCACCGAGCTGCGCGAAGGGGCCTTTGCCAACGTGCGCTTCAAGGTGACCGAGCAGAGCAGCGGCCAGCCGTTGTCCGGCATGGCACCTGGCGCGTGGCTGGACCCGGCGCAGAACGCGCCGGCCGAGGGCACCCGCGACGCGAGCTGCAAGGCGAGGGTGGCGCTGTTTCTCAAAAGCAGCATCGGCGCGCGTCCCTTGCTCGACCTCAACAGCTACTTCCTGCTGGTGCTGAACAAGGATGCCAGCCTGACGGTGATCGACCCGACGGTATCGGTGGGCGGTGTCACCAGCACCCTGGCGCGCATCGAGCTGCCCGGCAAGCCCATGGACTGGGTCGCCGCCAGCGATGACCGCCAGGTGTTCGTGTCCATGCCTGACCTGGGCCAGGTCGCGGTGATCGACACCGAGACCTTCCGCCGGGTCGCCAGCCTGGACGCTGGCGAGCAACCGGTGCGCGTCACCCTGCAGCCGGACCAGCGCCGGCTGTGGGTCGGCAACAACAGCCAGGACCCGGCCAAGGGCGGGGTCTCGGTGATCGATGTGCCCAGCCGCAGTACCCTGAAATTCTTCAATACCGGCAGCGGGCACCATGAGATCGCCTTCAGCGGCGACTCGCGCTTCGCCTACGTGAGCAATCGCGACAGCGGCACCCTGAGCATCATCGACATCGCCGAGATGCGCATCGTCAAGACCCTGGAAGTGGGGCCGCACCCGCTGTCGGTGTCCTACTCGGCGCTGTCCCAGGCGGTCTACGTGGCGGATGGCCAGGAGGGCACCATCAGCGTCATCGATGCCCGCAGCCATCAGTTGCGGCACAAGGTCAAGGCCGAGCAGGGCCTGGGCCCGATGCGCTTCAGCAGCGACGGACGCTTCGGCATCGTGCTCAATACCCTGGAAAACCAGGCGCTGGTGATCGATGCCAGCAACGACCGGCTGATCCACCGTATCCCGGTGGCGGCCGAACCCTACCAACTGACGTTCACCAAGGGCTATGCCTACGTGCGTGGCCTGGCCTCGCCCAAGGTCAGCATGATCAACCTGGGTAGCCTGGGCGAGGGGCGCGAGCCGATCGTCCAGGGATTCGAGGCTGGTCCCGCCGCGCCGCGCCAGGCCGGCGACCTGCCACTGGCCCAGGGCCTGAGCGTGGCCCGCGATGACAACTCGGTGTTCGTGGTCAACCCGGTGGACAACACCACCTACTTCTACGCCGAAGGCATGAACGCACCGATGTCGGGCTACACCAACCGCGGCCACGAGGCGCGCGCCGCGATCGTCATCGACCGCAGCCTGCGCGAGGTGGCGCCGGGGGTGTATGGCTCGACCATCAAGATGCCGGCGGCAGGCAAGTTCGACGTGGCCTTCCTGCTCAACCAGCCGCAGATCATCCACTGCTTCAGCACCGAGGTTGCGCCTGCCCCGGGCGCCGCCAAGCGCCAGGGCGTACGGGCGGAGTTTCTTGCCGGCAGCCAGCCGGTGACAGAGCACAGCGCCTATACCGCCAAGGTGCGGATCATGGGCGAGGACGGCAAGCCGCGCACCGGTCTCAAGGACCTGAGCGTGCGCTACTTCCTGGCGCCATCGTCATTGGCCCGCAGCGTGACCTTCAACGAGGTCGGCCACGGGGTCTACGAGGCCACGCTGAAACTGGCCGGGGCGGGGGCGTGGTACCTGCACCTGCAGTCGCCGTCGCTGGGCCGCCGCTTCACGGAACAGAACTACACCAGCCTGCGCGTCCTGCCAGCCGCGCCGTCTACCGCTTCCCATGGGGATTCGAGGAGTGTCCGATGAACGCCTTGCACCACGCGAAACTGCTCAGCCTGGGCCTGCTCCTGGCCAGCAACCTGGCCCTGGCCCACGCCGGTCATGACCACGATGCCCATGCCAAGCACCAGGCCCCGGCGGCGCACCATGAAAAAGCCGACGTGCGCTTCGCCGACGTCGGGCTGCTGGACCAGGACGGCATGCCGGTGCGCCTCGAGAAGGACCTGGTCGGCGATCGCCTCGTCGTCATGGGCTTCATCTACACCAGCTGCACCACGGTCTGCCCAGTGGTGTCCTCGATCATGGGCAAGGTCCAGCAACAGCTGGGTGGGCGGGTAGGCGAAGAAGTGCAGCTGGTGTCGATCAGCGTCGACCCGCAGCGCGATGATCCCAAGCGCCTGCAAGGCTACGCCAAGGCGTTCCAGCATGGGCCCGGCTGGAGCTGGGTGACCGGCTCGTCCTACGCCATCACCGAGACGCTCAAGGGCCTGGGCAGCTTCAGCGCCGACCTGACCCAGCACCCGCCGCTGATTCTCGTCGGTGACGGCCGCACCGGACGCTGGACGCGCTATTACGGCTTTACCGATCCCGCGGTGCTGATCAGCGAAATCGACCGTCTCAGCGCCCACCGCGTGCACGCCCGCCACACCGCGATCGCCGGTACACCCGACAGCCTGGAGGTGCAGCCATGAACAGCCAACGCCGTGATCGCCACGGCCTGCAACGCTTGGACTGGATGGCGCTGGCCGCCTGCCTCTGGGTCTACTCCTCGGTGGGCATCGCCCATGAAGGCCATGCCCCTGCCGCGCCGCCGGCCGCCGCTGCCGAACCCGCTGCGGCGTCCGCCAGCAGCAGCGGCACACGCGATCCCGAGGCCTGGTTCACCGACACGGTGCTCAAGGACCAGAACGGCCGGGAACTGCGCTTCTACAGCGATGTGCTCAAGGGCAAGGTGGTGATGCTCAACGTGATCTTCACCCACTGCAGCGATGCGTGCCCACTGATTACCCGCAAGCTGCGCGAGGTGCGCGAGGCCATGGGTGAGGAAGTCGCCAGCCAGGTGACCTTCATCTCCATCAGCAGCGATCCAGTGAACGACACCCCCGAGGTGCTCAAGGCCTTTGCCCAGAAGCAGGGTGTGGACGGCCCGAACTGGCTGTTCCTGACCGGCGACAAGGCCCAGGTCGACCTGGTGCTCGGGCGCCTGGGGCACTTCCTGCCCAGCCCCGAGCAGCATTCGACCCAGTTGATCGCCGGTGACGTGGCTGGCAAGCGCTGGAGCAAGATCCGCCCGGATGCCCCGGCCACGGCGATTGCCCAGCGCATGCAGCTGCTTGCCCAACCCCTGGCGGGTCGGTGAGCGCCGTGGGCCGGCTACTGGCGTTGTGCATCGGGCTGAGCCTGAGCTGCGCGGTCGCGGCCCTTGAACTTACCCCCGCGGAGGAGGCTGGCAAACGTTTGTACCGTGAGGGGGTGTCGAGCAGCGAGGCGCAGGTGATGGCGCGGGTCGGGGCCAGCGACATGCTGGTGCCGGCCAGTGTGCTGCCCTGCGCCGGATGCCACGGCAACGACGGCCGCGGCAGGGTCGAAGGCAGCGTGCGCCCGCCATCACTGGAATGGCAACGGCTGGCCTTGGGGCAGGGTGACCGCGAAGCCAACGGCCGCAGTTACCCGGCCTATGCCGAGGGCAGCCTGGCGCGGGCCGTCCAGGAGGGCGTGGATCCTGCCGGCAATCGCCTCGACCCCGCCATGCCACGGTTTGTGCTGAGCATGGCGGACCAGCGCAACCTCACTGCTTACCTCAAGCGCTTTGGCGAGGAGCGCGATCCTGGGGTGGAGGACGACATCCTGCGCCTCGGTACCCTGTTGCCGGAACAAGGCCCGCTGGCCGAAGCCGGCCGGGTGATGCGCGCGGTGCTCGAGGACGGTATCGAGCAGCTCAACCTCCAGGGTGGGGTGCACGGCCGGCGCCTGCAACTGGTGTCGCTCGATCCCGGTAGGGACCAGGCCAGCGGCGAGCTCGCCCTGGCCCGGCTGATCGGGCAGGAGCGGGTGTTCGCGTTGATCGCGCCGCTGGCGCCGATGCTCGATACCCAGCTGGGCAGCCTGCTGGAACAGGCCGGAGTACCGCTGATTGGCAGCACACCACGCGGCGGTGGCAGCGCGCAGGTGTTCGACCCGCTGCCCGATCTGCGCGACCAGCTGCTGAGCCTGGCCAGTTATGGACGCGAGGCCTTGAAGCTGGCCCCAGGCACGCTCCGGGTGGTGTACGCGGGGGACGATCAGGCAGTGCATGCCCAAGCGTTGCAGGCGCGGCTGCAACAGCTGGGTTGGGAGCCGCTGCCAGTGCAGGCCTACAGCGGCGAGGCGGTGGACGGGCAGGGGCTGTTCTTCCTCGGCCGCGGCGCGGCCTTCAGCGACCTGACTGGGCGTTTGCAGGCTGCCGGGCAGGCGCCCTATCTGTTCGCGGCCTCGAGCCAGGTCGCCAGCACGATCGCCGGCCTGGCGCCGGCCTGGTCGGAGAAGGTGTTCCTGGCCTATCCGTTCGTGCCTGGTGACTGGACCGGGCAGGGCCGGGCGGCGATCACCGCGCTGCAGAAACGCCAGGGGCTGGACGGGCGCCAAGGCTCGTTGCAGGTGACTACCTGGTGCGCCTTCCGGCTGTTCACCGAAGCATTGCGCCAGGTGGGCCGCGATGCCAGCCGCGAGCAGCTGGTCCTGGCACTGGAAGGCCTTCACGACGTCCATACCGGCCTGACCCCGGCGCTGGGCTTCGGCCCTGGTCGCCGCCACGGCCTGGCCGGTGCCCATGTGGTCTCGGTGGCGATGGCGCCATCGGCCGGGCTGCAATTCCGCGCTGTCGCTCCATACCGGCCGGTGCCGGATATCCCTTGAGAGGAAATTGCCATGCGTATCGTGCTGCTCTGGCTGCTGGTGCTGTTGGTGGTGGGCGTTGTTCAACTGTCGTGGGCCGGCCCGGCCCCTGTCGCGCGGGTCAATGGCGTGGACATCAGTGTCATGCGCCTGGAACGTTACTTTACCGATTACCTGCAGGGCCAGGGCCGTGCGGTCACCAGCATCCGCAGCCCGACGCTGTACAAACGCCTGCGCGAGGAGGCCCTGGACGAGCTGATCGACAAGGAACTGCTGTGGCAGGAGGCCCAGCGCCGTGGCGTGGAGGTAACCGATGCCCAGGTGGCAGCGTTTGTCGGCGAAGTCGAAAAGCTCTTCGGGACCCCGGAAATCTTTGTCCAGCGCCTGTCCGAGGCGGGTTTCGATCGCGCAAGCTTCGCCGACTACACTCGTCACGAGATGGCGGCCCAGCAGGTCTTCGCGCAGTTGTCGGCCGTCGAAGCGCCGAGTGAGGAACAGGTAGAAGCCTATTTCGCGGCCAACCGTGAACGCTTGCAGAACCCGCAAGACCCCGAGAACCAAAGTGATAGTGATTTGGTCATACGTGAACAAGGGCTGGGGCTGGCCAGGGTTGCGCTTGTGGGTCAGCTCGAGGCCCAGGCCCGGCAAACGGTGCGACAGCGATTGCGCGCCTCGGCGCAGATAGAACGGGTGCAATGATGCCGCTGTTTCCCCCATAGTTGGGGTCAACCCTAGGGGCACAGTGCCATTACCTTCCCCGAGGTTGGGGGCAGGGGAATCGGCGCAGCCGGGGGAAACCTGCGAAATCAAAGACATACAGTGGTGCAACATAACACTTCAAGCCTGGCACGAAGTCTGCGTAAGCCCTATCAAGGCCGCACTTCGAGGCCCGGGCAACCGGGCAGTTCTTAGGAGTCGACCTTGGTGAACAGAGTATTGGTTGTCGATGACGAGCAGACCCTCGCGCAAAACCTGCAGGCTTACCTGCAGACGCAAGGCCTGGACGTCCATGTTGCCCACGACGGCGCCAGTGGAATCGAACTGGCAGCACAGCTGGCGCCGGATGTGATTGTGCTCGATTTCCGCTTGCCCGATATGGAGGGGTTTCAGGTCCTGGAAGCTGTACGCAAGAACAGGGACTGTCATTTCGTGCTGATCACCGCCCACCCGACCGCCGAGGTCCGTGAGCGGGCCGCCGAGCTGAGGGTCACGCATGTCCTGTTCAAGCCGTTCCCGATGGTGGAGCTGGCGCGTGCGGTATTCGACCTGATGGGCATCGAGCGCAGACGCAGGGCCACGGACACGCCGGCAGAGGGTTTCGTCGAGGGACGCCAATCGAGGAACGAAACGTTCCCCCTGCAGTTGTACGATGGCAGCTGGGTCTTGGCCGATCGCCGACGCAATGGCGCGCAGCCTCCCGAACCTGACGACACACTGCATATCCGGGAATAGCGGCGCCCGCAGCCTGTACCTGCGACGCGCCCCCGAGCGGAGTCGCAGGTTATGTCACAAACAGTCGATAACGAGTTGACCCCGTCGCGGGCACACCTCTGTTCAGCCTACCCCCGCGAACTCCTGGCCCAGGCGCGCAGCCAGGCCGGCGACGAACGCCTCCTCGCCTGCCTTGAACGCCTCTCCACCGACACCCCCGCCACCTTCATCCAGCGCCTGGCCGTCACCCTGCATTACCCGGTGCTCGACACCCAGGCCCTGTTCGCCAGTACCCCACTGTTCGAGCGCGTCAGCCTGGCCCAATGCCTCAAGCGCGAGTTCATCCTGGTCCAGCACCAGGGCCAGGCCATCGGCGTGTTCGCCGACCCCTTCGACAGCGCCCGCCTGACCTGGGCCGACGACCGCCTGCAAGGTGCGCCGCTGTACCTGGTGCACGCAACCGACCTGGCCGCCTACCTCGCACGCCATGAAGAAAGCTTTCACGCCGTCGACTCCCTGGACGGCGACGCCGAGGCCGGTGCCGAGGCCGATCACCTGCAAAGCCTGTCGCTGGCCAGCATCAGCGAAGACCAGAGCCGGGTGGTCAAGCTGGTCAACTCGACGCTGTACGACGCGCTCAAGATGCACGCCAGCGACATCCACCTGGGCATGACCGGCCACGGCCTGGTGATCAAGTACCGTATCGACGGCGTGCTCAACAGCGCCGGCAAGGCCAGCGGCAGCACCTTTGCCGACCAGGTGATCTCACGCATCAAGGTCATGGCCGAGTTGGACATCGGGGAAAAGCGCGTGCCCCAGGATGGCCGCTTCAAAGTCGCCATCAGCAATCGCCAGGTCGACTTCCGCGTCTCGATCATGCCCAGCATCTTCGGTGAAGACGCCGTGTTGCGGGTGCTCGACAAACAGGACCTGTCCGACCGTGTCAGTGGCGTGCAGCTGCAGGCCCTGGGTTTCGAGGACCACACCCTGCGCAGCCTGCGCCGGCTCGCCGCCGAACCCTACGGGATGATCCTGGTAACCGGCCCGACTGGCAGCGGCAAGACCACCACGCTCTACGCCATGATCAGCGAGATCAACCACGGCGTGGACAAGATCGTCACTATCGAAGACCCGGTCGAATACCAGCTGCCCGGCGTGCTGCAGATTCCGGTCAACGAGAAGAAAGGCCTGACGTTCGCCCGCGGCCTGCGCTCGATCCTGCGCCACGATCCCGACAAGATCATGGTCGGTGAGATCCGTGACCCGGACACCGCGCAGATCGCCGTGCAGTCGGCCCTTACCGGGCACCTGGTGTTCACCACCATCCACGCCAACAACGTGTTCGACGTCATCGGCCGCTTCAGCCAGATGCAGGTCGACCCCTACAGCTTTGTCTCGGCGCTCAACGCGGTGCTGGCACAGCGCCTGATTCGCCTGGCCTGCACCCATTGCGCCAGTGCCTGGCAACCCGATGCAGAGACCCTGGTGGCCTCGGCCCTCAGCCCCGAGGCGGTCGCTGGCTGGCGCTTTGTCCGCGTCCAGGGTTGCGGCCAGTGCCGGGGCAGTGGCTATCGCGGCCGCACGGCGATCGCCGAGCTGCTGCTGCTCGATGACGACCTGCGCCAGATGATCGTCGAACGCCGCCCGCTGGCACAGATCAAGACGCTGGCCTGCCAGCGCGGCCTGCGCCTGTTGCGCGGCTCGGCGCTGGACCTGGTCCGTGAAGGACGTACCACGCTTGAGGAGATCAACCGTGTCACATTTATTGCCTGATCGGTATTGCGCCGTACTCGGCGCCGAAGGGGTGGGCCTGGGCCGCTGGCACGGGCGTGAACACCAGTGGCTGGGCAGCCGCGACTTCAGTTGCGACGCTGACCAGCCCGCCTGGGAGCCGGCCCTCGAGGCCCTCGGCCACTTGCTGGTCGAACACCGTATCCAGCGCGGCCAGTTGCGCGTGCTGCTGTCGGCCCGCTACAGCCGCTTCTGCCTGGTGCCCTGGAGCGAGGTCATTGGCCGCCCCACCGAGCTGCAGGGCTACGCCCAGGCCTGCTTCGAGAACCTCTACGGCCAATCGCTGGATGATTGGCAGGTGGTGCTCTCGCCAGAGTCGGCGGGCCGGGCGCGCATCGCCACGGCATTGCCCCAGGCCCTGCTGCAGGGCCTGAATACCCTGAGCAGCCGCGCCAAGCTCAGCCTGCGCTCGGTGCAGCCTTACCTGATGGCGGCGTACAACCGCTGCGCGGCACTGCTGGAGCAAGGCGACTTTCTCTTCGTGCTGGCCGAGCCGCGCCGCAGCGTGTTGTTGCTGGCCGCTGGTGGCGCCTGGCAGCAGGTGCTGGCCCAGGGCTGCGCTGACACCGACCAGGCGCTGCAGGCCCTGATCGAACGCACGTGCGAGCTGTACGGCGGGCAGATGCCGCGGGTGTTCCTGCATGCTCCGGGCCGTCAGGACATGCCTGCCGTACGGGCGGTGCGCCTGTGCCCTGTGGTCGGCAACGCTGATCCACTGTGCGCCATGTGGCGAGCGGTGGCTTGAGATGCGCGCCCTGGACCTGGAGTTCCAGCCCCGGCGCAGCAGCCCCCTGGCCTGGACGCTGCTTGCCATTGGTATCGGTCTGCTGCTGGTGCTGCTGGTTGCCCAGCAACTGTGGCAGGCCGAGCAGCAGGCCCTTGAGGCGCAGGTGCTGCGGCTCGAGCAGCAATTGGGCCGGCGCCCGGCCGGCAATGCGCCACAAAACACCACCGCCAACCGCGAACAGGCCGAACGACTAGCACAGATGCGCAGCGTTTCGCAGCAGCTGCAAAGGCCATGGGAGCAGCTGTTCAGCACGCTCGAACGCTTGCCCCAGGACGATGTGGCACTGCTGGCCCTGACCCCGGACGCGCGCAAAGGCCAGCTGCGTATCAGCGCCGAGGCCCGCAACCTCGAAGCCATGCTGCAGTTCCACAAACGCCTGGAAAGCATCGACCAGCTGCGTGACGTCTCGCTGCTCAACCACGAGATCAACGCCAAGCAGCCCGAGCATCCCGTGCAGTTCAACCTGTCCGCCACCTGGGAGACCGGCAATGCGCATCCCTAGCCTGATACTTCACGAGCAACTGCGCCGCCTTGGCCGCGCAGGCCTGGGCGCGGTGCTGTTGCTGCTGCTCGCCGTGCTCGTGGCGCTGTTCGCCGTGCTGCCCCAGTGGCAGCAGGTTCGCCAGCTACGGGCCTCGGCGGCCGACGCCACGGTGCAGGTACAGCGCCTGCAGCGCGGAGAGCTCAAGGTCGAGATCAAGCCCGAGCAGCAAGCCCTGGACAGCCTGCGCGAAAAAATGCCCGGCCAGCCCCAGGCCAGTGAACTGATTGATCGCCTGTACCGCCTGGCCCGCGCCGAGCGCATCACCCTGGCACGCGGCGAATATGCCCTGGGCGTCGATCCCAAGACGCAGCTGGCGCGCTACCAGATCCTGCTGCCGGTACGCGGCAGCTATCCGCAGATCCGTGGCTTCCTGCAAGCCTTGCTCGGCCAGCTGCCGACCTTGGTCATCGAAGACCTGGAGCTGCAACGCAAACGCATCGGTGATGACCAGCTCAGCGGTCGTCTGCGCATGACCCTTTACCTGTCGAGGTCGTGATGAACAGCCAACGTGCAGTGATCTGGATAGCGTTCCTCGGCACCAGCGCGGTACTGGCCTGGGCGCCGGGGCACTGGTTCGGCGATGCGCCGGAGGAGGTGGCCGCTGCGCGCCCGGCGCCGGCCAAGACCCATGTGGAGTCCAAGCCCGTCCGGCCTGTGCTAAGCCATGCCGCCTCGAGCAACCTGTTTCCCAGCCAGCGCTGGAGCGCAGCGCCCACCGTGACCACGGTCACCGAGCAACCCGTGGCCGCAGTCGCCGAGGCCTTGGTGCCCACCGCGCCCGTACTGCCGTTCCAGTTCGTCGGCCGCCTGGCCGATCGCCTAGACCAGCAAGTGTTCCTGCAGAACGGCGAGAAGCTCTACGTGGTGCGCCAGGGCGACGTGATCGACGATACCTACCGCATCGAGCAGATCTCCGCCACGGAGCTGAACCTGGTCTACCTGCCTCTGCATCTGTCCCAGACCCTGTCTGTCGGGAGCGCACCATGAAGACATCGACGCTGTGCAAACCCGCCCCGTTCCTGCTGCTGGCCCTGTGCGTTGCCATCGCTGGCTGCGGCACCAGTGCCGCGCGCAAGGACGGCCAGGCGCTGATCAAGGACGGCCAGTACGAGGCGGGTATCGCCCGCATCGAAGAGGCGCTGCGCGATGACCCGCGCGACACCGAGCTGAACATTGCCCTGGCCCATGGCCGCCAGACGGCCGTCGAGAGCCTGCTCACCCAGGCCGACAGTGACCGCTCGCGGCATGACTTTGCCAACGCGCGCATGGGCTACGGCCGCGTCCTGACCCTGGAGCCCAACAACCGCCGGGCGCTGGAAGGCGTGCGCCAGATCGAGCAGGTCCGCAACCTCGGCGAGCGCACGGCCATGGGCCAGGCGGCGCTGCGCCAGGGCGACCTGTTCGGCGCCGAGCGGCACATGCGCGAAGTGCTGCGGCTAGACCCGCAGAACGAGGGCGGGCTGGCCCTGCGCCGTGACATCGAGAACGTCCAGGCGCGCACCGCCCAGCCGTTCCCGCAGCTGCGCAGCAAGCTTGACCGGCCGGTGACCCTTGAATTCCGCGACGCCAACCTGAAGACTATCTTCGAAGTGCTGTCCCAGGTGGCCGGGCTCAACTTCATCTTCGACAAGGACCTGCGTCCCGACATGAAGGCCACCATCTTCGTGCGCGACGTGCGCATCGAGGACGCCGTGGCGCTGCTGCTGGACCAGAACCAGCTGCACCAGAAGATCGTCAATGACAACACCGTGCTGATCTACCCCGATTCACCGCAGAAGACCAAGGACTACCAGGAACTGGTCATGCGCACCTTCTACCTGACCAGCATCGACGCCAACACCGCGATGAACATGGTCAAGACCATGCTCAAGACCCGCGACGTGTTTGTCGACGAACGCCTCAACACCATGACCATCCGTGATACCCCCGACGCCATCCGCATGGCCGAGAAGCTGCTGCAGTCCCAGGACCAGTCCAACCCCGAAGTGGTGCTGGAAGTGGAGGTGATGGAGGTGGCGCGCTCGCGCATTCTCGAGCTGGGCCTGCAGTGGCCCAACACCTTTGGCGTGCTCAACAACGAAGGCAACGGGGTGACGGTGCTCGACCAGCTGCGGGGGATCAACTCCGGCCGGATCACCATCGCGCCCTCGCCCCAGGCCAAGATCAACGCCCAGGACAACGACATCAATACCCTGGCCAGCCCGGTGATCCGCGTCAGCAACCGCGAGCAGGCGCGCATCCACATCGGCCAGCGGGTGCCGATCATCAGCGCCACCTCGGTGCCTTCCACCCAAGGCCCGGTGATCACCGAAAGCGTCACCTACCTGGACGTGGGTCTCAAGCTCGAAGTGCAGCCAGTGGTGCACCTGAACAACGAAGTGGCGATCAAGATTGCCCTCGAAGTCAGCAACGCCACCCCGCTGGAGCCTACACGCCAGGGCACCATTCCGGTCCAGGTCGACACTCGTAACGCGCAGACCAGCCTGCGCCTGCACGACGGCGAGACGCAGATCCTGGCGGGACTGGTGCGCAACGACCACGGTGCCAGCGGCAACAAGATCCCGGGCCTGGGTGATATTCCCGGCGTCGGCAGGCTGTTCGGCAGCAACAAGGACAACATGAGCAATTCCGAGCTGGTGCTGTCGATCACCCCGCGCATCGTGCGCAACCTGCCGTACCAGAGCCCCTCGGACATGGAGTTCGCCACCGGCACCGAGACCAGCATGCAGATCCGCCAGATGGCCCGGCCACTGGATGCGCCCGCCGAGCCCTCGGGCGAGCCCATGGAGTCGCAGCCGATGGTTGCTACCCCGGCCGGCGGGAGCCGCTAGTCATGAGCGCGCGCATGGGCGGCTTCAGCCTGATCGAAGTGGTGCTGACCCTGGCGCTGCTCGGGCTGCTCGCATCGATGGCCGCGCCGCTGACCGAAACGGTGGTGCGGCGGGGCAAGGAGCATCAACTGCGTGAGGCGCTGTACCAGATTCGCGACGCGATCGACGCCTACAAGCGCGCCTTCGACGCTGGCTACATCGAGAAGAGCCTCAATGCCACGGGCTACCCGCCCAGCCTGCAGGTGCTGGTTGAAGGCGTACGCGATGTGCGCAGTGCCAAGGGTGCGAAGTTCTATTTCCTGCGGCGCATCCCACATGACCCGCTGACCGCCGCGAAGGATGAGGACCAGGGGGCCTGGGGCTTGCGCGCCTACGACAGCAGCGCCGACAACCCGCGCGAAGGCGAGGACGTGTACGACGTGTATTCCAGGGCCGCTGGCAAAGGCCTCAACGGCATCGCCTACGGACAATGGTGAACAGCATGCGCCGCAACCGAGGTTTCACCCTGATCGAGCTGCTGGTGGTGATGGCGATCATCGCCACCCTGATGACCATCGCCATGCCAAGCTACTTCAACAGCCTGGAGGCCTCGCGCGAGGCCACCCTGCGCCAGAGCCTGGCGGTGCTGCGCGAAGCCCTGGATCACTACTACGGCGACACCGGCCACTATCCCGAGTCGCTGGAGCAGCTGGTGGAACAGCGCTACCTGCGCAACGCCCCGGTCGATCCGATCACCGAGCGCCGCGATGCCTGGCAGCTGGTAGCCCCGCCGGAAGGCGTGGCTGGCGGAGTCGCCGATATCAAGAGCGGTGCAACCGGGAGGGCGCGTGATGGCAGCCTCTATGCCGAGTGGTAGCCGCGCCGAGGCGGGCTTTACTTACCTGGGCGTGCTGTTCCTGATTGCCGTCAGCAGCATGGCGCTGGCCGCGACCGGCACGGTCTGGAGCACCAGCGCCCAGCGCGAGCGCGAACGCCAGCTGCTGTGGGTTGGCGGCCAGTATGCCCAGGCCCTGCGCAGTTTCTACCGCAGCTCGCCGGGGCTGGCCCACTACCCGCGTGACCTGGCCGAGCTGGTGGAAGACAACCGTTTCCCCGACCCGCGCCAGCACATTCGCCGCCTGTACCCGGACCCTCTGACCGGCAGCGATGACTGGGGGCTGCTGCGCGATCTCGACGGGCGCATCACCGGCGTCTACAGCCGCTCGGTCGAGGCACCGCTCAAGCAAAGCGGGTTTGATGCCCAGTGGTCCGGTTTCGAAGGCCTGCAGCAGTACAGCGACTGGCAATTCGTGGCCGAGCAGGCGTTCGCCGAGAGCACTGCGGGCGGGCGCACCCACAACAGCCCGGGAGACACGCCATGAAGCGCTGGTTGGTGGGCTTCGTGCTTGGCCTGGTCCTGCTGGGCCCTCAGGCGCGGGCCGGCGGCGAGGACGAGATGATGGGGTTCATCGTCGACCAGACGATCTCGCACATCGGTCACGGCTTCTACAACAGCTTCACCGATCGCCTGCGGGCCACCAGCCGGCTGGATTTCAACCTGGTTGTGCGCGAGCGCCCGGATGCCCGCTGGGGCAGCCTGGTGACCGTGGAATATGAAGGCGAGGTGTTGTACCGGCGATTCCTGCCGCCCAACACCACGCAACTCGAAGAAGAGGCCGTCGCGGCCGCCGAGCTGGTCAAGCAGCAGGTCATCCAGCGCAAGTTGCAACGGCTGCTGCAGGACACTACCGATCTGGAGAGGGACGAGCTATGAACACCTATTTTTCACGCAGTCTCGCCGCCTGCGCCCTGGTCGGCGCCCTGGCAAGCCAGGCCCAGGCCACCGAGCTTGTGCATACCCCGATCAACCCGGCCTTTGGCGGCAACCCGCTCAACGGCACCTGGCTGCTCAACAACGCCCAGGCCCAGAACGACTACGACGATCCCGACATCAAGAGCCGCGCCTCGGCCTTCGCCGGCACCTCGGCACTGGAGCGCTTCACCAACCAGCTTGAATCGCGGCTGCTCTCGCAGTTGCTGGACAACCTCAACAACGGCAATACCGGAAGCCTGTCGACCGACTCGTTCATCGTCAACATCCTGGACGATTCGGGCGCCCTGAGTATCGAGGTGACCGACAAGGCCACCGGTGAAATTTCTGTCATCGAGGTCAGCGGCCTGAACCCCTGAGAGGGACGGGACCATGGGGAGAAACCATATGAAACGCCTGCTCAGCACACTGCTGATCCTCGCCGCCTTGCAAGGATGCAGCACCCGCGATCCGATGTCCGCAGAGGTCGACAGCGAGACCCCGACCCTGACGCCGCGGGCCTCGACCTACTACGACCTGCTCAACATGCCCAGGCCCAAGGGAAGGCTCATGGCGGTGGTGTATGGATTCCGCGACCAGACCGGGCAGTACAAGCCGACCCCGGCCAGCTCGTTTTCCACCAGCGTCACCCAGGGCGCGGCGAGCATGCTGATGGATGCGCTGAACGCCAGTGGCTGGTTCGTCGTGCTGGAGCGCGAAGGGCTGCAGAACCTGCTGACCGAGCGCAAGATCATCCGCGCGTCGCAGAAAAAGGCCGACGTCCCGGTAAACATCCAGGCCGAGCTGCCGCCGTTGCAGGCCGCCAACCTGATGCTCGAAGGCGGCATCATCGCCTACGACACCAACGTACGCAGCGGAGGAGAGGGCGCCCGCTACCTGGGCATCGACATCAGCCGCGAGTATCGCGTCGACCAGGTCACCGTCAACCTTCGCGCGGTCGACGTGCGCACCGGGCAAGTGCTGGCCAACGTCATGACCAGCAAGACCATCTACTCGGTAGGGCGCAGTGCCGGCGTGTTCAAGTTCATCGAGTTCAAGAAACTGCTGGAAGCCGAGGTCGGCTACACCACCAACGAACCGGCACAACTGTGCGTGCTCTCCGCCATCGAAGCTGCCGTTGGCCACCTCCTGGCCCAAGGTATCGAACGGCGCCTGTGGCAAGTGTCGGGGGAGGGAGACAAGGCGACGGTGGACAAGTACCTGAGCCAGTATCAGCAGCAGTGAGTCATGTTGGGGCTTTTGAGGCCTGGTGGCGCCTGGTCTGGAGGATATCCATCTGTCAGGTTGGCCTGGCGTCACCATTTCGCCTGTACGGCCAGATGGGGTGCTGGAAGTTCGTGGGAGTGGCTTCAGCCGCCATGCCTGTGAGCCTCATCCCGCCTTGCGCAAAGTCAGATTGATCCGCCGCTCCCCCAACCGAGGATGCTCTCCAGGCTTGAGCGCCATGACCCCATGAAACCGCAACCGATCCTCCCCACCCCAGACCAGCACATCCCCATGACTCAACGCAATCCGCTGGGTCCGATCCGACCGACTCATCCCCCCAAACAGGAACACTGCCGGCAACCCCAGCGAAACAGACACGATCGGCTGACTGAAATCCCGCTCATCGCGGTCCTGGTGCAAGCTCAGCCGAGTACCCGGCCGATAATGGTTGATCAAACACGCATCAGGCCAGAAATCCTCGAACCCTGCCAATGCCGCCGCGCGATGGGCCAACTCGCCGAGCACCTCCGGCAGTGCCGGCCACGCCAAGCCGCTGACCGGATCCACCGCACTGTACCGATACCCCTTGGCATCACTCACCCACCCCAGCGCCCCGCAATTGCTCAAGGCCACGGCCATCCGCAACCCCCCCGGCGTCTGCATGTGCCGAAACGGCGCAGCCTTGAGCACCGGTCGCAAGGCATCGAGCAAAGCCTCGGCGCAGGCCAAGGCGAAGCCAGGCAATAGCACCGTGTGCGTGGCAAGCCGTTGTGGCTGGGGACCAAACAGGTCAAGGTCGGACTGGATCATGGCTGTTTTACGGATAATGGTTGGCAGACTCAGTATTGCATGCAGGGACTTGCAGGGGCGGCCTTGTGTCGGGAGGCCGGACCGCGCGAAGCGGCCGCGCGGCGCATCGCGTGGCGTGCGCTTGGGGCCTTGTGGTGCTGCTGATATCGAGCGCCGCCCGCGCGGCGCATCGCGGGACAAGCCCGCTCCCACTTTGTTGCAACGTGCCATGGCCTGTGGGATTTGGGTTGTCAGCCTTGGTGCATGACTGAAGGCAGGTGGGGGCAGTGTGCTCACTCCAAGATCTTCGCCGTGCAGACAAGGCTAAGACTCCAGTCTGTCAGGCCATGGCACGTTGCAACAAATGTGGGAGCGGGCTTGTCCCGCGATGCGCCGCGCGGGCGGCGCTCGATCTGATGGGCGCTGCAAACCTCATGGCATGCGCCTGGCAGTCATAACGCGGTCGAAAGCCAACCGCATAGTGGATCTCTTGCATTCCCTGGCGCCCTTGTGTTGTCAGCCTTGGTGCATGACAAAAGTGCGTGCAGGGACAGAGGTTCCCGGAGAAAACCAGGAAAAAAATGACCGCGGCGCCAGGGAGAGCAACCGCGGCCCAAAGGGGAGAGGTTATTGCTGCAACACAGTTGCCTGGTTGGCGTTGCCGTACTGGCTGACGGTCGCGCTCATGTTCGCGCCACTCTGGTCGACAAGCGCCTGGTTGCTGTTACCACCCTGGGTCACGTAGGCGACGTTCACGCCGTCGGCCTGCTTGATATTGGCTTCGTTACCACTGCCATACAGCTGCCAGGTGTAGCTCTGGTTACCCGTGCCGGACTGGTCGAGCTTGATGGTGTTGTCGGTCCCGACCGTACTGCCATAGCCGTAGTTCTCATAACCGCGCTGAGAAGCGATCAGCAGGTTGTCCGTGCCGTTCTGTTCGAAATACAGTTCGTTGTTGCCGTCGGCCTGGGTGGTCTCCATCTGGTTGCCAGTGCCTTTCTGGTTCAACCGCGCAAGCTGCTGCACGTCGTTCTGGGTCAGGTTGACGCTGTTGCCAGTTCCGTCCTGGTTGATCTCGGCGCGATGGCCGCTGCCAAACTGGCCACCGGCCTTGTCGCCTTTCCAGTTGCTGGCCATGATCTTGTTGGAGCTGCCCAGGGTGCTGATGCTCAACGTATGGTTGTCGCCGTTCTGGTAGGTGTAGTGCAGGTTGTCACTGCCGGTCTGGGTGATGCTGGTCACCGATTGGGTAGTCTCGAACTGGTCGGACCAGGTGGCGTTACGCTCGCCGCTCTGCAACAGCACCGCAGTGTTGCTGGCGCCGAAGCTCTGGTCGATGATGCCTTCGTTGACCTCGCCGGTCTGGGTCACGGTAACGCGGCTGTTGGTCTGGCTGTCCTGCCAGACCTCCACCGAGTTGCCCGTGCCTTTCTGGTCGATGCCGATGGTGCCGCCCTGGCCGTCGCGCTGGTCGCCATACGCCCAGTTGGACTGCCCGTCCTGGTAGATCTCGATCTGGCCACCCTCGTGGCCCAGGTGCTCTGCGGCGCTGTAGTTGTCAGTCCCGTTCTGCACGCTCAGGGCGCGGTTGTCGCCACCACTGAACAGCTGCTCGACATAGGCCCTGTTCTCCTGCCCGGTCTGCTGGGTGACCGCCTGGGAGCCGTTCTGGCTGTCCTGGTAGACGAACGAGTAGTTGCCCGTGCCGTCCTGGGCCTGGTTGGCCGAGTTGCCGAAACCGAGCGACTGGCTGGCAAAGGTATCGTTGAGGGTGCCACGCGCGACCTGGTTGACCATGCTGCCTTCCTCGCCCAGTTGCTCGGCGTAGCCTGCGTTGTATTCACCGTTGACGGTCTGCTGGACCTGGCTGGTGCTGAACTCCTGCACCGCCAGGTGATTGTTGCCCAGCCCAGTCTGGCTCTGTGCGGCGGTCGAGCCCGGGGAGGCCTTTTGCTGGACCTCGGCGATGTTCTCGTTACCGGTCTGGCTCTGGGTCGAGGTGCTGTTATCGGCCATCGCCTGGCCGGCAAGCGCCAGAACAACCGCGGCGCTTAAGGGAGCGAGCTTGAACATGGTGATGCCTCCAGGTTTAGCGATATTGAGTGATCTGTACGTGCTGGCCGTTACCGGCCTGGGTCACGGTGCTTGAAAGCCCCGTGCCCGCTTGCTCGATGCTGGCGGAATTGCCATTGCCTATCTGGTCGATCTGCGCGCGGTTGCTACTGCCGCTCTGGGTGATCGACGCGCTGTTGCCGCTACCCTGTTGACTGATCAGGGCCATCAGGTCACTGCCCTGTTGCAGGATGAACGCCTCCTGCGCGCTGCCGGACTGGACGATCCGGCCCAGCAGCGCCTGGCCGTCCTGGTCGATGGCGGCGCGGTTGCCCGTGCCTTGCTGCGCGATCACCGCCTGCTGGCCACTGCCGGTGGGCAGCAGGGTGATGATGATGGGGTCGCCCAGGTCCGACCCTGCGGCCAGGTCGCCGTTGTCCATCAGGTCATCGGCGTGGACGGCCTGGCCCGCCAGGGCCAGGCTGAGCAGCAAGGTGGACAGGTACTTCATGGCGTTCTCCCGGGCTTACTGCAGGTTCACCGGCACGGTGCGCACGGTGCCTTGGCTGCTGCGGATGGTCGCCGTCGGGTTGGCCGTCGGGATCACCGTGGTGCTGTTGCTGACCGTCAGGCGCCAGCGGCCGGTCACCGGTACGGTGGTCGTGCCGAGGGTCACCAGGCCCGTCGGTGTGGTCACCTGCACGGTGATGGTGTTGCCGGTGGTGACCGACGAGGTACCGCTCAGGTCCCAGTTGAAGCGGTTGTTGGAGCGCGCGGTGACGGTGGCGGCAGTGACCGCAAAGGTCTCCGCGGCTGGCCGTGGGGACACCTGCACGGTAACGGTGGCCGGCGCCGACAGCGCACCGAGGGCATCACGCACGATGTAGGTGAACGTGGTGGTGAAGGCTGCAGTGACGGTTGCCGGTGGTGTGTAGGTGACCTGGCTGCCGTCGGTGCTGACCGTGCCGCGTCCGCCCGTAGGCTGGGTGACGCTGGCGACCGTGAGTGGCAGGTTGCCTTCAAGGTCGGTGTCGTTGGCCAGCACGTTGATCACCAGCGGCGCGCCCAGGGTGGCGACGGTTTCAGCGACCGCGGTCGGTGCCTGGTTGGGCGCGACGTTGATGGTCACCGAGGCCGGCTCCGATCTCAGGCCCTTGCTGTCTGCCGCGCGGTAGGTGAAGGTCGCCACCAGTGGCGAGGTGGCGCCAGGCGGTGGGGTGTAGGTCACGCCGGCGCTGCCGTTGAGCACTACCGAACCCAGGCCGGTACCCGGCTGGGTAAGGTCGGTGATGGTCAGCGGCACGTCGCCATCCGGATCGGTGTCGTTCGCCAGCAGGTTCAAGCTCAGCGGTACGCCGACGCTGGTGCTGCCGATGTCGGCCTGGGCCAGCGGTGGCTGGTTTTCGGCCTCCACCGGGGCGGTCCCTACCACCACGACCGGCTCGGTGTCGCTGCCGCCGGCGGCGGACTTGATCGTGACAGTGGCGGGCGGCTGGGTGAGGTCGTTGACCGTGATGCTCTGCAGTGTGCCGGCCTTGGACAGCCGGCCGTAGCCTTGGGCCACCAGGTCCGGGATCACCACTTCGTCACTGGAGGTGGCCTCGATCACCAGTCGCTTGGTAGCCCAGTCGAAGCGCGCAGTGCGCACCTTGACCACGTCGCGAAGCGTGCTGGACAGCGCGGTCGGACGGGTACCACCGGTTGCGCTGCTGGCCGTGACGACCACCACCGCGGGCGGTGCCGTGGTGCTGCGCTGCTGCGCGAAGAACAAGCCGTTGTTGTCGGCCAGCATGCTGAACTGGCACGGCGAGGGCGGCGTGCCGACCAGTGCCAGACCGTTGCGCATGCACAGGCTGGCGTTGTTGGGAGCCTTGGCGAAGACCTCGACACGGGTGCCGTTGGCATTGCGCTGGTAGGTGGCCCGCTGCAGTTCGACGGGGGTCTGGGCGCGCGGGTCGAGCACTTTGCCCGACAAGGTGAAGGTGTTGCTCTGGATGGTCCCGGGAGGGCCTTCGATGCGCACGAAGTTGGTGTTGAACGGGCTGCCGGTGACCGCTTCGACCAGGTTGGGGTCGCCAACGAAGGTTTCGCTCGCGCCGGTGTCGGGGTTGATCTCGGTGTACGGGCCGTTGACGCTGCGCAGGAACGGGCCGATGTTGCCGTTGAGCACACCACTGAAGTCCCCCGGTGCGCCGATGCCGATGTCGCGGGTGATGTTGATGGCACGCCGTCCCGCGGCGGTGACGTTGACTGTCTCGACGCCATACGGGTGGGTGATGGTGTAGACGCCCGCACGCGGCACCGAGGCGCGGATGCGGATCCGGGCGAAGCTCTGCTGGTCGCCATCGACCGGGTTTTCGGCGGCGAAGGCCGCTTCGATGCCGGCCACGTAGACCTCGAGCTCATAGCCGCTGTTGCCCACGGCCGGGATCTCGGTTTCGGCCAGGAACCAGAACATTTCAGGCGGCCAGTTGTTCGGGAAGACCAGCGGCAGGGCATCGTCGTAGATTCCAGGCTCCGGCAGCAGGGTGCACATGTAGGCCGGGGCACCCGCTCCACCCGGCGCCCGCGAACTGGTCGCACGCGACTGGCAGAGTTCCAGCGACAGCTCGTTGGCGTCCTGGTACCACATCGGGTAGCGGCCTGTGGCCAAGGTATAAGGGCCGGGGTCGACCGAGGCAAGACCTGCCCAGGCGGTACCGGTCAGTGTGAAAGTGAGACCGGCGGCGAAAAGCGCCCGGCGTGGCCAATTATTCATGCTGCCTCCTTGAAGGCGGAGCCTTGGACTGTTCATGGCACCAGCACCACGTCTTCGCTGTCGCTGCCGCCGTTGGCACTGGTCACGCGGACCGTGGCAGGCGGGATCGGCGAGAGCCCGGTGGTCAATGTCTTCAGCGCGCCGTTGCCGCTGAGGCTGCCGATTACCGCACCGTTGCCGGTGCTGGCGCTGAGCGTGGGCGGGCTGACCTCGTCGCTGGTGGTGGCGACGAGGGTCAGCTGGCCGCTGGCCAGGCTGTACTCGGCGCGAGTGATAGTGACCAGGTCGGTCAGCGGCAGGTGGGCGTAGGTTGGAGCGCTGCTGGGGATCGCCAGGTGGTTGTCGGCGGTCACCTGCAGGTTTACCGGCAGGCTCGGGTTGAGCGCCGACTGGGCGTACCAGGCGCCCGTACTGTTGGCCTCGGTCAGTGCCAGGTTGGGGGTCTGGCTCACCAGCGAGACGGTCGCCGGCGCAGGCGGGGCCATCACGAACACGTCCTGCTGGGCGCGCAGGTCGCCGTCCTGGGTGTGCCGTGAATAGGTGCTTCGCAGCGGGATCAGCGGAGTGGGGCGGACCACGTCGGACAGCTTGCCCGAAATCGAGAACAGCTCGGTGCGCAGGTCGATGCCGTTGGGGCCTTCGATGCGCACGAAGTTGGTGTTGAACGGGCTGCCGGTGACAGCCTCGGTGAGGTTCGGGTCACCGATGTAGCGCTCGCTGGCACCGGTGCCTGGGTTGGTCTCGGTGTAAGGGCCATTGACGCTGCGCAGGAACGGCCCGACATCGCCCTTGAGGGCGCCATTGTAGGTTTTCGGCGAGCCGATGCCGATGTCGCGGGTCATGTTGATCGCCCGGCGGCCAGCAGCTGGCACATCGAACACGTCGACCCCATAGGGGTGGGTGATGACGTAGGTGCCTGCCACCGGCACATCGACGCGGATACGCACACGGGCAAAACTGACCTGGTCGCCGTCGATCGGTTCCTCGACGTTGAAGGCCGCTTCGATGGCGGTCCCGAAGTCCAGGTCGATGCCGCGGGCCGCGTCGACGATCGAGGCATCGGCTGTGAACCAGAACGCCTCGTCGGGGAAGTTCTGCGGAAACGCGATGGGCTCGGCGTCATCGAACACGCCCGGCGTCGGCAGCAGCGTGCACATGTACGACGGGGCGCCCGGTGCACCCGGCGCCCTGGAACTGACCGCCTTGGACAAGCACAGGTCCAGGACCCGCCCATGGGTGTCCTGGTACCAGGCGGCGAAATGACCATTCTCGGGGAGGTAGGGCCCAGGGTCTACATCGTAGAGTGCGGCCTGGGCCGGCACCTGGAGAAGGCTGGCGAAAATCGCGAGCGCCAGTGGATGCGGTGTTGGTCGGTGCATGAGAAATCCCTCTTGCAAACGGGCCCATGGACTTGGGGCGTCTGAGCAGGGTCGGGCAACAACCGTACCAATTTCATAAAACGGCTTTGCAGGCCCCGTGATACATGGCCTGAGCGGGCATTGTCGAAAGACCTGACGCAGATGTGCAGCGGGCCCGCAGCCCCAGGATTGGGGGAAATGGGGGTGCCTCGGACAATGACCGAGTACTGGCCCCAACTATGGGCTATACCTTCCAAGGTCCCCCTGCCGGAGCCAGCCATGGACCTTGTACCGCGCGCCGACCTGCTACAGCTGGCCGACTCGGGTACGGCGCGCAAGCCGTTCGATTTGTTGCGTTGGTACGCCTGGGTGAGCCTTGCGATCATCTTTTCGATCGCCGTTGGACTGGGGTTGATCTCCAGCCGTTTCATCATCGACGAGAGCGTCGAGCGGGACGCGTTGCTGACCGCCCAGTTCATCCAGTCGATCGGCGACGCCGAGGTGCGTCATGTGTCGATCCCCAATGTGCGCAGCATGGGTGAGTTGCTCGACCCGCGCATGGACGGCGCCATGCCCGATGTCGACCCGGATGCCCGGCGCAAGGCACGTGGAGAGTTTCTCGATCACGTCGCGCACCTGCCAGACGTGCTGCTGGCCAATATCTACGCGCCCGACCGCACGGTGATCTGGTCGAGCAACCCTGCGCTGACCGGCGATGTGATCGAGGCGGACGATGACCTGGAGCGCGCCTTCGAATACAAGAAGCGGGTATCGGCCAGCTACCACAACTTCGACGATGCGCGCGTCGAGCAAATGTTCGTCACCCCGCCCCAGCAGCTGTTCATCGAGAACTACATCCCGCTGTTCGATGCCGATGGCGATCGGGTGACGGCGATGGTCGAGATCTACAAGGAACCCCACGACCTGATCGTGCGCATCGAGCATGGCCTGCTGATGATCTGGCTCGCCATCACCCTGGGCGCCGTACTGGTGTACGGGGGCTTGTACTGGATCATGCGCCGCGCGGCGCGACAGCTGGCGGTGCAGCAGAAACGCCTGATCAATAACGAAACCTTCGTGGCCCTGGGCGAGATGTCCTCGGCGGTGGCGCACAGCCTGCGTAATCCACTGGCCAGCATCCGCTCCAGCGCCGAGCTGGCCCAGGCGTTCGATGAGGGGCCGGCGCAAAAGAACATCAACGACATCATCCAGCAGGTCGACCGCATGTCGCATTGGGTCCGGCAGCTGTTGCAGTCGTTGCGTCCCCTGAACGATGAAGCTGTGCCCGTCGATCTGCCGGTGGCCTTGCACGAGAGCCTGCAGGCGTTCGCGGTGCCGTTGCTGCGTGGCGGCGTGCAGCTGGAACTGGCCAAGGTGCCCGACGTGCAGGTGCTGGGCCAGCCGGCGCTGCTAGGGCAGATCTTTCACAGCGTGATCGCCAACGCCCTTGAAGCGATGGAGCAGGGCGGCAGCTTGCGTGTGGAGGTGGTTCGCCAGGACCGGCGCTACCTGACCCTGCGCCTGACCGACACCGGCCGCGGCATGAGCGAACAGCAACAGCGCATGGCGTTCCGGCCGTTCTTTACCACCAAGCAGGGTGGGCTGGGCGTCGGCTTGATGCTGGTAAAGCGGATCATGGAGCGTTTCGGCGGCTCGATCCGGCTGAACAGCAGGGAAGGGACTGGCACAAGTGTCCTGCTGAGCTTCCGCCTGGTGAGCGGTGCATGAATGCATTGGGAAAAAATTCCCCAGGATCGGGGCTTAAGCCTCGAATATTTCTCATAAGTACTCTACAACTAGCTGATAAATATGCATCTTTGATTGATGGATGGCCAATGGCCGGAAACTTGCAACAGATCTGAAAGGCAGGCGAAGACGCAACGTTCTCGGCAAAGTGCTATCAATGCGCTACTCCCGGTAACGGACTGCACGCGGATTCACGGATGGGCATCCACGCGGGATCATCTTGATGCAGATGCTGGAAAACGAAGGGGCCAACAAGGTGTTTCCGCCCGCCAGCGCATTGGCCGCGCCGCTGCGAGAGTTCAACCTGCTGCGCTGGTTTTCGGTGGTCAGCCTGGTGATCATCGCCACTGTGGCGGGTGGGCTGGGATATGTGACCACGCGCTTCGTGGTCAAGGACAGCGTCGAGCGTGACGCCATGCTCACCGCACAGTTCATCCACGCCATGGCCCAGGCGGAGGTTCGCCATTCGCAGCTGCCACCGGGCAGCACCATGGGCGAGCTGCTCGACCCGCGCAAGGACGGCCAGCACCCCCGGATCAGCGCGGAACTGGCCGAGTCGACTCGAGTCGAGTTTCTCGACCATGTGGAGCACTTGCCCGACACCCTGCTGGCCAATGTCTACGCCCTGGACCGTACCGTCGTCTGGTCGACCAACAAGCAGCTCATTGGCAAGCGCATTATCAGAGATGCCGAGCTTGAGCACGCGTTCACCTCGAGCCGCGCGGTGTCGGCCAGCTACCACGAACCCGATGAGGCGCGTGAGGAGCAAAAATTCCAGCGAGTGCCCCAATACCTGTTCATCGAGCTCTACCTGCCCATGTTCGACGCCCAGGGCGAACAGGTGCTGGCAATGGTCGAGATCTACAAGGAGCCCAAGGACCTGATCCGCCGCATCCAGCGTGGCTACGTGCTGATCTGGACCTCGACGCTGGTGGGGGGGGCGTTGATCTACTTCGGCCTGTTCTGGATCGTTCGCCGCGCGGCCAGCATGCTGCAGCACCAGCAAGGCCGGCTGGTGGCCAGTGAAACCTATGTGGCGCTAGGCGCGATGTCTTCGGCGGTTGCCCATAGCCTGCGCAACCCGCTGGCCAATATCCGCTCCAGTGCCGAACTCGCCCAGGACATCGCCAGTACGCCTGCGCAGAAGAACATCGGCGATATCATCAGCCAGGTCGACCGCATGTCCCGGTGGGTGCGCGACCTGCTGGTGTCGCTGCGTCCGACCAGCGAAGAACCGGAGGCGGTTGAGCTGGTGGCGGCGATCGAGGACACCCGCCACGCCTTCGCCCAGCAGATCGAGCGTCACAACGTGCGTTTCGAGCTTGATGCGCCCACGGCGCTATGGGTTGTCAGCCAGCCGCTGCAACTGACGCAGATTCTCAACAGCCTGTTTTCCAACGCCCTGGAGGCGATGCCCCAGGGTGGGCGCCTGTTGGCGCAGGTCACCAGCCTGGACGGGCAGAACGTGCAATTGACCCTGAGCGATACGGGCAAAGGCATGACCCGCCAGCAGGAAAACATGGTGTTCAAGCCGTTTTTCACCACCAAGCAGGGCGGCCTGGGGGTCGGTCTGGTGCTGGTCAAACGCATCATGGAGCGTTTTGGCGGCTCGGTCAGCCTGAGCAGCCGCGAAGAGGAAGGAACCCGCGTGAGCCTGATTTTCAATATTGCAGCCGGAGGGGAACATGGAGCACAGCATCCTGGTGGTCGAGGATGATGAAATCCTCGCGGACAACATCCGAACCTACCTGAACCTGAAAGGCTTCGAGGTCACCGTTTGCCACAGCGCGGAGCTGGCGCTGGAGCAGGTGCAGCGTCACCGTCCCGACGCGGTGCTGACCGACAATTCGCTGCCAGGCATGGGCGGGCACGAGCTGCTGCGCACGCTGGTGGCGCGCGATCCGGCGTTGAAAGTGATCATGATGACAGGCTACGGCAACGTCGAAGATGCCGTACTGGCCATGAAGGAGGGCGCCTTTCACTACCTGACCAAGCCGGTGGTGCTGGCCGAACTCAAGCTGATGCTGGACAAGGCGCTGGCAGCCGAACGGATGGAGCGCACACTGTCGTTCTATCAGGAGCGCGAGGCGCAGAAGTCTGGCTTGCAGGCGATGATAGGCGACTCGCCGGCCATGCTCGGCCTCAAGCACACCCTGCGCCAGTTGCTGGACGCCGAACGGCGCATGGCCAGTGACGATCTGCCGCCGGTGCTGGTGGAGGGGGAAACCGGCACCGGCAAGGAGCTGGTCGCCCGCGCCCTGCATTTTGACGGCGCGCGCAGCAAGGGGCCTTTCATCGAGTTCAACTGCGCGTCCATCCCTGCAAACCTGCTCGAGGCGGAGCTGTTCGGCCACGAGAAGGGCGCGTTTACCGACGCCAAGGAAAGACGCGTAGGGCTGGTCGAGGCGGCCGATGGCGGTACGCTGTTTCTCGACGAGATCGGTGAAATGGACCTGGTGCTGCAGGCCAAGCTGCTCAAGCTGCTGGAGGACCGCAGCATCCGGCGCATTGGTGCGGTCAAGGAACGCAAGGTGGACCTGCGGATCATCAGTGCGACCAACTGCAACCTTGAACAGATGGTCCAGCAGGGCAAGTTTCGCCGCGATCTGTTCTTCCGCCTGCGCATCATCGCCCTGAAGGTGCCGCGGCTGTATGCCCGCGGCCAGGACATCCTGTTGCTGGCCCGGCATTTTCTTGCCCATCACGGGCGGCGTTATGGCAAGGCGAACCTGCGCTTCTCGAGCGATGCCGAGAGCCTGATGCTGGGCTACAGCTGGCCTGGCAATGTGCGTGAATTGCGTAACATGCTGGAACAGACGGTACTGCTGGCGCCGAACGAGGTGATCGCTCCCCACCAGCTCAACCTGTGCATGAGCCTGATCGACGAACCCATGGCCGGCCCACCGCCCGCCAGTTACGAAGCCCCGCGCCATGAACCGGAGCACGGCATCACGCTGCCGGACATGGAGCGCGATCTGGTGTGCAAGACCCTCGACCGCACCGACTGGAATGTGACCAAGTCTGCGCGTCTGCTGGGCTTGAGCCGGGACATGCTGCGCTATCGCATCGAGAAACTTGGCCTGGCTCGGCCCGATAAGCGCCAGTGGTGATCAGCGCTGCTGACCGCTGCCGGCATCGCCCTGGCCCGCGGTGCCTTCCGAGCCGCTGCCGTCCATGCCCGGCAGGCGTGGGTCAACGGATTGCTCGGCGGGTGGGGTTTGCTGGCCGCTGCCCTGAACCCGCGGGTCGGTATCGCGGGGCACGGGCGCCTGGGTAGGGTTGCGGGTGCTCTCTGTCCCTGCTTCGGGCATGGTGCCGTGCGGATTGTCCGGATGCGTCGGGCCAGTGCCGACGGCCAGGGCCAGTGGGGAAGCCAGGATTGCGGCCAGCAGGGCAAGGGTCGAGTGGCGTTTCATGGTCAAACTCCTTTTGAGGGAACACGTGTGGTGTAGGCGTTGATCCCACACCCCAAGTGCCCCACGCTCGACCAACGGTCAGACCACCTGCGCCAACAGCATGATGAACACGATGCCCACCACCGAAAGAATCGTCTCCATCAGGGTCCAGGTCTTGAACGTCTCCGCCACGGTCATGTTGAAGTACTGCTTGACCAGCCAGAAGCCCGCATCGTTCACATGCGACAGGATCAGCGACCCCGCGCCGGTGGCGAGCACCAGCAGCTCGCGGTTGACGCCCGGCACCATGTCGACCACCGGGGCGACAATGCCCGCGCCCGTAATGGTGGCCACCGTGGCCGAGCCGGTTGCGATGCGGATTACCGCGGCCACCAGCCAGGCCAGCATGATCGGCGAGATTTCCGCCTGGACCGCCATGTGCCCGATCACATTGCCCACGCCGGTATCGACCAGCATCTGCTTGAAACCGCCACCGGCGCCCACGATCAGCACGATGGCCGCGGTGGGTGCCAGGCTCTGGTCGAGCAGCTTCATGATCTGCTGGCGGGAGAAGCCGCGTGCCGCGCCGAAGGTATAGAAGGCCAGCAACAGGGCAGCGAGCAGGGCGGTAATCGGGTGGCCGATCAGGTCCATCCACTGGCGTACGATGTGCTCGGCAGGCAGCACCACGTCGGCGAAGGTCTTGAGCAGCATCAGGAACACCGGCAGCAGCACCGTGAGCAGGGTCACGCTGAAGCTCGGCAGGTTCTGCTGGTTGGACTCGCGGGCGATCTGGTCCATCAGCTCCTGGGATGGCGTTCCCGGGATGTAGCGGGAGATGAAGTTGCCGAACAAGGGGCCGGCGATCACAGCAGTGGGCAGCGCGACGATCAGGCCATAGAAGATGGTCTTGCCGATGTCAGCCTGGAAGATCCCGATTGCCAGCAAAGGCCCCGGATGCGGCGGCACCAGGCCATGGACCACCGACAGGCCGGCCAGCAGGGGAATGCCGATCTTGATCAGCGATATCCCGGAGCGGCGCGCGACGATGAACACCAGCGGGATCAGCAAGACGAAGCCGATCTCGAAGAACAGCGGGATACCCACCAGGAACGCGGCGAACATCATCGCCCAGTGCACCCGCTTCACGCCGAAGGCGCGGATCAGCGTCTGCGCGATCTGGTCGGCCCCGCCAGAGTCGGCCATCAGCTTGCCAAGCATGGTGCCCAAGGCAAGCACGATCCCGACAAAGCCAAGCACGCCGCCAAAGCCGTCCTGGAACGACTTCATGACCTTGGCCACTTCCATGCCCGAGGTCAGGCCGAGAAAACCGGCCGCCAAGGTGAGGGCGACAAAGGGGTGGACCTTGAAGTGGGTGATCAGCAGCACCAGGCCGACGATGGTGACCAGTGCATCCAGCAGCAGATAGGTATCAGTAGCCAGTCCAAACATTGTTCAGTGCCTCGATTTTATCGTTGTTTTGGCGGAACTCTTTTTGACGCCCAAGGCGTCGAGACAGCGCTGTCTTTGGTGAGCCGGACAAACCGCCCGCTCAGGCAGTCCGCGCCTGCGCCCGCTCACCGCAGGGCTTTAGCCAGTCGTCGACCTGCGCGGCCAGTTGCTCGATCGGATCCGTGGCATCCAGTGCCAGGGTCAGCGGCTCGCCAAGAGGCGATTCCAGGGCGGCGAACTGGCTGTCGATCAGGCTGGCCGGCATGAAGTGGCCGGGACGCAGCAGTACCCGTTGTTCGGCGGCATCAGGGGTGAGCGCGAGAAACACGAAGCCCAGGTCCGGCACTGCATGGCGAAGGCTTTCGCGGTAGCGGCGTTTGAGCGCCGAGCAGGTGAGAATCGGGCGTTCGCCGGCCTTGAGCGTGGCCTGCAATTCTTCACCCAGGCGCACCAGCCAGCCTGCGCGATCATCGTCATCAAGGGGAATGCCAGCGCTCATCTTGGCGATGTTCGCGGCGGGGTGAAAGGCATCGCCTTCGATCAGGCGGCCGCCGCTTTTCATGGCAATGGCAGCGCCGACGCAGCTTTTGCCGCAGCCAGCCACGCCCATCACCACAATGGCGGACAGGGGAGAATTCATCGGTACCTCCTGCGGGGCAAGGTAGCGCTGTCTTTGGCCATGAGGACCGCGAACAGGGGTGCCAGCTTCCCGGGTGTTATTTATTTTGTCTGACGCAGTATGGACGCTCGGCACAGATGCGCGACCAAAGAGTCATTGCCTGTGTCCTGAGACAGCGCTACCTTAGTGCCCGTTCCCTCACTTTGGCAAGTCGAATAACAACACTCCATGACGCGCACTGGCTCCCGTACTACCGGTCGTCCGACCCTGGCTGAAGTCGCCAGGCTTTCCGGGGTTTCCCCGATCACTGCCTCCCGTGCGCTGCGCGGCGTGAGCACCGTTGCCCCGGCGCTGGTCGAAAAGGTCCAGGCCGCTGCAGCCACGCTTGGCTATATCGCCAATCCCGCCGCACGTGCTCTGGCATCTGCCCGCAGTCAGTCGGTGGTAGTGCTGATCCCGTCGTTGTCCAACCAGCTGTTCATCGACACGCTCGAGGCCATTCACGCGGTGATGCGTCCCCGAGGGCTGGAAGTGCTGATCGGCAACTACCACTACGACAGCGCCCAGGAAGAAAACCTGATCCGCAATTACCTCGCCTATCAGCCTTGCGGCATGCTGCTGACGGGATTCGACCGCAGCGAGGCCTCACGCCAGATGCTCGCCGCGAGCGGCGTACCCTGCGTGCACATGATGGAGCTGGGGGGCGAGGAGGGCGCGGTATCCGTGGGTTTCTCGCAGCAGCAGGCCGGCCGCGCCGCTGCCCGGCACCTGATCGAGCGGGGCCGGCGGCGCCTGGGTTTCATCGCCGCCCAGCTCGACCCCCGGGTGATGCAGCGCGCCGAGGGCTTTCGCCAGGAACTGGCCGACGCTGGCCTGGACGCGGTGGAATTGCAGCTGCTGTCGCCGCAGCCCTCGTCGATCGGCCTGGGCAGCGAGCTGTTCAGCCAGATGCTGGCCCAGGCGCCCGATGTCGACGGCATTTTCTTCTGCAACGACGACCTGGCCCAGGGCGCGGTACTGCAGGCCCTGCGCCAAGGCATCGAGGTGCCGCGGCAGGTAGCGATGGTGGGTTTCAATGACTTGCCAGCCTCGGCGCACATGGTCCCTCGCCTTACCTCGATCCGCACGCCAAGGGCGGCGGTAGGCCGCAGTGCGGCCCAGGCCTTGCTGAGCCTGCTCGATGGCAAGCCGGTCACGGCCCGCCAGCAAGACCTCGGGTTCGAACTGATGGTGCGTGAAAGCTCCTAGACGGTATGACCGATACAGTTCCTGGGCGGATCAGCCTGTCCCTTCGATTGCTCTGGAGCAGCGCCGCAGCTCTCGCTCCAGGCTCATCAGGCTGGACTCGAGAGCTTGCAGCAAAGGTGGCAGGGCGGCTTCGGCAAGCTCGGCCTGCTCGATAGCTTCGCAGTCGCGTACCACATTGCGTACCTTGAGCATCTTCGCGCCGCCCTTGATGCGGTGCACCAGGTGCCTGAGCGCCTGGTCGTCGGGTGAATGACCCAGCGTGCGCAGCGCATCGAGGTCTGCGGCGTTGCTCTCGGCCAGTTGCGCGACCAGGCGCAGAATCACCTGGTCATCGTCCTGGGTCAGATGGCGCAGGTTGTCCAGGTTGAAGCCATCGCTCGGAGCCTCGGCGGATGGGTGGAGCGGCATGCTGGCCTGGCCGGCATCGGCGCTGCTCGACAGCTGCGCGCGCAACCCTTCGAGGCCGATCGGTTTGAACAGGCACTCATCCATGCCACTGTCGAGGCAGCGTTGGCGTTCCTCGGCCTGGGCATTGGCGGTCAGGCCCAGGATGCGGCAGGCGGACTGGCCGCGTTCACTCTCGAGCGTGCGAATCCGCCGCGTCAGTTCATGGCCATCCATCCGCGGCATGCTGCAGTCGGTGATCACCACATCGATGCGCGATTGCTGCCAGAGCGCCAGGGCCGCCTGGCCATCGCTTGCCTGCATGACCTGATGGCCGAGCGTACTCAGCTGTTTATCGAGCAGCATCAGGTTGGCCGGGTAGTCGTCGACCACCAGGACCACCAGCGAGCGGTCGTTGTCGGGGCGGCTGACGATGGCGGTTTCCACTGCGGGCACTTGTCCCCGTGGCAGCGTAAGGCGCACATCGACCTGTGTGCCGATACCCTGGAGGCTCTGCAGGGTGAGCGCGCCGCCCATCAGTTCGCACAGGCTGCGGCTGATCACCAGTCCCAGGCCAGCGCCCTGATGCGCGCGCGGACCTTCCACCTGGGCAAAGCTGTTGAACAGGCGCGCCTGGTTGGAGGCGCCGATGCCGATGCCGCTGTCGCGCACCTGCAGCTGGATCCCCAAGGCCCCGGCCGAGCCGTCTGCCAGCAGGCCCAGCCGGACGCTGACGTGGCCTTGCTCGGTGAACTTGATGGCGTTGCTCAGCAGATTGGAAAGGATCTGCTTGAAACGCCCTGCGTCCACCTCGACCCACAGCGCCGAGGCCGGCAGATCCAGATGCAGGTCCAGGCCCTTGATGCGCAGGTTGCCCTCGAACACCTTGACAGTGCCATGCACCAGCGCCACCAGATCGGTGGACGTGGGCTGAAGGGTCATGTGTCCTGATTCGATGCGTGAGATGTCGAGGATCTCGCCGATCAGCTCCAGCAGGCCGACGGCCGAGTCGTAGGCGGTCTTCAACGACTCGGGATCGCTGCGTTCGTTGTCCTTGAGCGACAACTCCAGCAGGCCGAGCACTGCGTTCATGGGAGTGCGGATCTCGTGGCTCATGGTCGCCAGAAAAGTGCTCTTGGCCTGGCTGGCCTGTTCGGCATCGTTCTTCGCTTGGCGCAGTTGCTCGAGCAGACCCCGGCTGAGCGCCAGTTGTGCCTGGAGCGCCTGTTGCGCCTCGGTGCGCTGGTGGATGAGCTTGCGCAGGTAGCTGTTCCAGAAGACCACCCCGGCCAGCAGCAGGGCCGAGAGGATCAGAATCTGCAACACCAGCGAGCGATAGTTGCGCCACGGACTGTCGCTGATCACCGCATTGACCCGCCATCGGTTGATCAGCTGGTCCATTTCCTCCGGCGGGATGCTCAGCAGCGCCTTGTTGAGGATGGCCTGCAGCTGCGGCTTGTCACTGGCAATGGCGAAGGCCGCCGTGGCGGGCTCTTCACCGTAGATCGAGGCAACGTGCAGGCGGCCATTGAACAGCCGGCTGGTGAAGTAGGTGGCGTTGATCATGGAGCTCAGGGCAGCGTCCGCCTGGTTCTGTGCCACGGCCTCCATCAACTGCAGCGGATTGCCGACCTCGACCAGGCGCACGCCGGGATACTGTTCGAGCAGGCGGGGCTTGAGCGGATAGTCGCGGATGATGGCCAGGCGCTTGCCGTTCAGCGGCGCCGCAGGGTTGATGGCGTCCTGGCTGCGCGTTACCAGTACCCGCGGGCTGACCAGATAGGGCCGTGTGAAACGCAGGTGTTTCTCACGTTCCGTGCCATACCCCAAGGCACCGATCATGTCGGCCTTGCCCTGGTCGACCAACTCGATCATCGCCGTCACCGAGTCGCTGTGCAGGATCTGGAAATGCAGGCCGGTGCGCAGGCTGATCTGTTCGAGCAGGTCTGCCGTCACGCCTCGCAGGTTCTGCTCATCGTCGTAGAACGTCAGTGGCGCAAGGGACGGGGTGATGACGACCCTGACCTGCGGATTCTGCTCGGCCCAGCGGCGCTCCTCATCAGTCAAGGCGGCCAGGCGACGTTCGAGGAGGATGCTGGTGTTGCCGCTGGTCCAGCGGCGCAGGATGTTCAGGCGTTCATGATCGCTGATGTGCGCCAGTGCGCGATTGACCAGGCGCCGCAGGCGCTGGTTGTCGCGCTCGAGGGCGAAGGCGAAGGTTTCCAGCGGCATCTTGACGAAGTGGTTGATCTTGACCCGCCCGCGAAAGCTCTTGCCGATCAGGAAGTCGCTGCTGATGGCATCGCCCAGGTAGGCGTCGGCCTGGCCCAGGGCAACCGCCGCAAGGCCTGACAACGCCGAGGGAGTCAGGATGAGCTGGGTCTTGGGGTACAGCGCTCGCACCTGATCGGCGGGCAGGTAGTGATCGACCATCACCAGGCGCTTGCCGCTGAGGTCGTCACCGCTGTCCATGTCACTGTGCTGCGCGGTGATGATCACGGGTTGGTCGTCGGCGTAGGCGTTGCTCAATGTGAGCTCGGCGTCGGCGGCTTCGAAACCATTGGAACTGCCCAACAGGTCGATGCGCCCTTCGTGCAGGGCCGTGATGGAGGCTTGGCGGGACGGGTAGCGCTGGACCTGGACCGGAACGCCCAACAGCTCGCTGATCAGTCCGGCGTAGTCGGCGCTGAGGCCTTCGTAGTCGTACTGACTGATGTTGATTTCAAAAGGCGGGTAGTCGGGAGTGGAGCTGCCCAGGCGCAGCACATGCCGGCTGTCGAGCCACTGGCGGTCCTCGGTGGACAGCTGGAGCGGCGAG
This sequence comes from Pseudomonas sp. JE3303, assembly GCF_056312565.1. NCBI lineage: Bacteria > Pseudomonadati > Pseudomonadota > Gammaproteobacteria > Pseudomonadales > Pseudomonadaceae > Pseudomonas > Pseudomonas sp. JE3303. The sequence goes on along the minus strand of NZ_JBWGIF010000007.1, from coordinate 53,472 downwards.
GACGCGCTCTGCGAACGCGCCAGGAGATGCCGCGGCTCGCTGTCGGTGGCAGCCAGCGGCAAGGACAGCAGGCATGCGAGCAGCAGCAAGAAGCGGGCTTTCATGGGGTGGTCAGATCACGTCGTTGCGCTTGGCCAGGTCGACCATTTCCACCAGGGATTCGGTCTTGAGCTTGTCCATGATCCGGCCTTTATAGGTACTGATGGTCTTGGCGCTCAGGCGCATGGTCTCGCCGATGTGCTTGTTGTTTTCGCCGCTGCTCAGGCGGCGCAATACTTCGACCTCGCGGTTGGACAGGCTGGCCAGCCGGGCGGCCTCGCTTTCGAGCATGCTGCGGTTGATGGTGAGGTCCGGGAAAGTCGAGTAACCCTTGACCATGGCCTTGACCGCGAAGATCACCGCCTCGATATCTTCGTCCTTGTGCGCGAAAGCGGAAATTCCGGCATCCATGCAGCGGCGCACGTACAGGTCCGACGGCTGTCCGGTCAGCACCATGATCCGCGGCGCGGGGTCAAGCAGGTTGAGGCGCTTGATGACTTCCATGCCGTCCAGGCCAGGCAGGCCGATGTCGAGGATGACGATATCCGGCCGTAGCTGGCGAGCCAGTTGCACGGCATCCACACCGTCGCCCGTTTCGCCCACGACCTTGAATCGTTCACGTTCGAGCAGCAGGCGTATGGAAAGGCGGATAACCGGGTGATCGTCGACCATCAGTACGGTGGTCATAGGGGAACTCCTTGTCGGAATGTGGTCCGTTTCCTGATCTACCCAGGAACGCGTCTGCAATAGGGGCCGGCAGCGCGCGAACAATACGTCGAATCCCTAGGCATTAGTACCGGGAGTATAGAGGTGTTGAAAAAGGAGGGCGGGAATGTTGAAAAGTCCTACAGCCGGTAGGGATTTTAACCTAAAGCGCTGTGCAATACGCCGATTTGAGGTAAGAAACAGTGCGGTTCGGCGGAGAAAAGGTGTTCACAAGTCTGTTCACCGGGAGGCGGGTGAGGGCACCCCGGTGAGCGACTTCGTGTATTCGACGTTCGATTTCAAGGACGCTGCATGGCGCCCTGTACCCTACATCCGTCATGCGCCTTCAACACCCGCTCAACCCCTGCCGGATTACGTACCAACGCCGCTCCCACGCGCGTGGGCCGCGCTACCAACTGCCCCGAGCAATTAGGGCAGCGTCCCTGGAAATGGGTGTCGCCGCAAGCGCGGCAGAACGTGCACTCGAAAGAACAGATCAGTGCATCCGGGCTGTCGCCCGGCAGGTCGTTACCGCAGCACTCGCAGTTGGGGCGCAGTTCAAGCATGGCCAGGTCTCCGTCTGTCATGGGAACGCCGAGTCTGCTACCGGCCATGCCAGGTTGGCAATACAGGGGATTCAGGGTCGGTAGAGATGCGCATGGCCCGCGCGGTACAGCGCCGATTCGGCGAACGGAGCGTCGCCCAGCACGTGACCCACCAGTATCAGCGCAGTGCGCCGGAACCCCTTGGCCTGCACGCGCTGGACAATGTCATCCAGCGTGCCCTGGACCCAGTCCTGGTCCGGCCAGGTGGCGCGGTGCACCACGGCGATCGGACAGTCACCGCCATAATGCGGGAGCAGCTCGGCGACGATCTTCTCCAGGTGCTTGACCCCAAGGTGAATGGCCAGGGTGCAGCGGTGCCGGGCGAGATCGGCCAGCTGCTCACCGGCAGGCATCGGCGAGCTGTCGCCATAGCGGGTCAGGATGACAGTCTGCGCCACCTCCGGCAGGGTCAGTTCACAGCCCAGCAGCGCCGCGCTGGCGGCCGTGGCGGTAACGCCGGGGATGATCTGGTAGTCGATGCCCAGTTCGCGCAGATGACGGATCTGCTCGCCGATGGCGCCGTAGAGGCTCGGGTCGCCGCTGTGCACGCGCGCGACATCCTGCCCCTTGGCATGGGCGCTGCGGATGGCATCGATGATCTGCTCAAGGTGCAGTTCAGCGCTGTTCAACACTACGTCGGCACGATGGCCTTCAAGCACGGCGGCCGGAACCAGGGAGCCGGCATAGATGATCACCGGACACTGACGGATCAGGCGCTGGCCCTTGACCGTGATCAGCTCGGGATCGCCGGGGCCGGCGCCGATGAAATAGACCGTCATGAAGAATCCTTGCAGGTAAAGCGGCGATTATCCGTCAAGAACCGCGCTGCACGCCAATGCCAGTGTCGCCTGGCCGCTGGCCTGACGGGTGACGTGCAGTCGCACCGGCCCGGGATGGGTGGTTGCGGCCATGGCCAGCGCCGCGCTCTCGGCTACCCCCCAGCAGCCGGTGTGTTGCCAGGCGGTGAGCGAACGCTGGCTCAGCTGCGCCTCGAACGGCGCCAGTTGCATGGCGCTGAAGAACATCAGCGGCAGCCCTAGCTGCGCGGCCAGTTGGCGCACCCCTGGCTCGTCCGACTTGCCCTCGATGCTGGCCAGGCCTCTGACTGCGCTGAGCGGCAACGCCTGGGCCGCGAGCACCTGCTGCAGCAGCTCGGCCAGTTCGCTGGCGGGGCAGCCGCGCCGGCAGCCGATGCCGGCATACAACGCGGCGCGCTCGACGCGGGTGACGGGCATGATGCGTTCCTCTGCTCTCTATAGGCGGCAGGAGCAAATCACGGGACCGATCGCCCGTCAATCACAGCCAGCGGTTGACCGCCTGACAGGCACTGCGTAGCCTTGCCGGTCCGAGGTTCTCTGGTGAACTGCACCAGAGCTAAGACGGGAACGCGGTACCAATCCGCGGCTGCCCCCGCAACTGTAAGCACTGCCCAGATCGACACAGCCACTGCGCCAGCGCGGGAAGGCGTCGATCGACCGGCCCGGCCGGTGTGGTGCAAGCCAGGAGACCTGCCTCGCAACGAATTCGACTTCCAACCGGGCGGGGTGATCCGGTGGCGAACGCGCCCAGGCAAGCCTGCCTGCGGCTTTCGTCCCGCATGCCCGCCATCCTGCCAAGGGCATCGACATGAAAACACTGGCCAAGCTCCCCGTCACCATCGTCACCGGCTTCCTGGGCTCGGGCAAGACCACGTTGCTGCGCCACATGCTGGACAACGCACAGGGCCGGCGCATCGCTGTCATCGTCAACGAGTTCGGCGAGCTGGGCATCGACGGCGAAATCCTCAAGCAGTGCAGCATCGGCTGCACCGAGGAAGAGGCCAGCGGCCGCGTCTATGAGCTGGCCAATGGCTGCCTGTGCTGCACCGTGCAGGAAGAGTTCTTTCCGGTCATGCGCGAGCTGGTCGCACGGCGTGGCGACCTGGACCACATCCTCATCGAAACCAGTGGCCTGGCCCTGCCCAAGCCGCTGGTCCAGGCCTTCCAGTGGCCAGAAATCCGCAACGCCTGCACCGTCGATGCGGTCATCACCGTGGTCGACAGCCCGGCAGTAGCCGCCGGCACTTTCGCAGCCTATCCCGACCAGGTCGACGCCCAGCGCAAGCTCGACCCGAACCTGGACCATGAATCACCACTGCACGAGCTGTTCGCCGATCAGTTGGCCAGCGCCGACCTGGTGGTGCTGAACAAGGCCGACCTGATCGCCCCCGCCGACCTGGCCAAGGTGCGCGCCGAAGTGCTAGAAGAGCTGCCCCCGGCGGTCAAGGTCATCGAGGCCAGCAGTGGCCGCTTGCCGCTTGACGTGCTGCTGGGCGTCGGTGCCGAGTCCGAGGCGCACATCGACGGCCGCCGTACCCATCATGATTCGCACCACGACGGCGATGACCATGACGACCATGACCATGACCACGACGCGTTCGATTCGATTTCCATCGACTTGCCCGAAGCCGACGAGAGCCTGCTGCTCGACGCCCTGACCAGCCTGGTAACCGAATTCGGCATCCTGCGCGCCAAGGGCTTCGCGGCCATTCCCGGCAAGCCGATGCGTTTGCTGATCCAGGGCGTGGGCAGCCGCTTCGACAAGCACTTCGACCGCGCCTGGCGTGCCGACGAGCCGCGCATCACCCGCCTGGTGCTGATCGGCCAGGAACTGGACGCGGCGCTGCTCGAAGCTCGCCTGCGCCAGGCACTGGGCGCCTGACCCATGCACCTGCTGCGGACCCAGCCCGGTTGCTTCGTACCGGACGACAGCATCGCCGATCTCGGCCAGACACCCGCTGACCTGGTGATCCTCTGCAGCGGTGATTCGCACCTGGCACTGCTGGCCGAAACCGCCCAGCAGTTGCCGGAGGACTTCCCCAGCCTGCGCCTGGCCAACCCCATGCAGGTGCAGAACCATGCCTCGGTCGACCTTTATGTCGGCCAGGTGCTGCGCCACGCCAAGGTCATCCTGGTGTCGCTGCACGGCGGTGTCGGCTACTGGCGTTACGGCGTCGAGCAGTTGGTCACGCTGGCCGAACGGGGTGTTCATCTGATCCTGGTGCCGGGCGACGACCGCCCTGACCCGGAGTTGATGGGCCTGGGCACGGTCTCGGGCGCCGAGGCGGATCGTGCCTGGCACTTCCTGCGCCAGGGCGGCAAGGCCAATGCCCTGAACCTGTTCAAGTGCCTGGCCAACCGTTGGCTTGGCCGCGACTACGCCTGGGATGAGCCGCAGCAGCTGCCACGCACCGCGGTGTACCACCCGGCCAAGGCCAGCGCCTGCCTGGCAGACTGGTTCGGCCAGTGGCATCCCGACCAGCCCGTCGCCCCTGTGCTGTTCTACCGCTCGCACTTGCAGGCGGCCAACACTGCTTTCATGGATACCTTCTGCGAGCGCCTCGCGGCGGCGGGGCTGAACCCATTGCCGATCGCCGTGGCCAGCCTCAAGGAAGCCGCCTGCCTCGCCCAGGTCGAAGCCTGGATGGACGAAGCCGGCGCCGAGGTGATCATCAACACTACAGGCTTCGCCCTTTCCAGTCCCGAGCAGCCCAACCTGCGGCCGTTCAGGCGCGATGTGCCGGTGCTCCAGGCCATCTGCGCCCAGGACAACCAGCCTGGCTGGGAAGACAGCGAGCAGGGCCTGGGTGCCCGCGACCTCGCCATGCACATCGTGCTGCCGGAACTGGACGGGCGGATCATCACCCGGCCGGTCAGCTTCAAGGACCTGGCCTGGCGCAGCGAGCGCAGCCAGTCGGACGTGGTCTGCTACCGGGCACATCCCGAGCGCATGGATTTCGTCGCTGAACTGGCACGGCACTGGGTCGAGCTGGCGCGCCTGCCCAATGGGCAAAAACGCGTGGCGCTGGTGCTGGCCAACTATCCCACCCGCGACGGGCGAATTGGCAACGGCGTTGGCCTCGATACCCCGGCGGCGGCGCTTAACATCCTGCAAGCGCTCAAGGACCAGGAATATCCCGTCGGCGAGCTGCCGCACAGCGGTACCGCGCTGATCCATGCGCTGCTGGGCGGAGTGACCAACGATCTGGACCACCTCGACCAGCGTCCTTGCGCGCAGAGCCTGGACCTGGCCGACTACCATGCCGCCTTCGCCGCCTTGCCCGCTGCCAACCAGCAGGCGGTGCTGGAGCGCTGGGGCCCGGCCGAGCAGGATCCGATGTGCCGCAGTGGGCGAATGATGATCGCCGGGCTGCGCTTTGGCCTGACCTTTGTCGGCATCCAGCCGGCACGCGGTTACCAGGTGGACCCAAGCGCGGTCTACCACGATCCCGACCTGGTGCCGCCACACGGCTACCTGGCCTTCTACTTCTGGTTGCGCCACGCCTACGCCGCCGATGCGCTGATCCACGTCGGCAAGCACGGCAACCTGGAATGGCTGCCGGGCAAGGGTGTCGGCCTGTCGGCCGAATGCTGGCCCGATGCATTGCTCGGCCCGTTGCCGAACATCTATCCCTTCATCGTCAACGATCCGGGCGAGGGTGCCCAGGCCAAGCGCCGCACCCAGGCGGTGATCATCGATCACCTGATGCCGCCGCTGACCCGCGCCGAAACCTACGGGCCGCTGCGTCATCTGGAGCGCCTGGCCGACGAGTACTATGAAGCGCAGCTGCTCGACCCGCGGCGCGCCCGCGAGCTGCAGCGCGATATCCTCGAACTGGTCAAGGCCAACCACATCGACCGCGAACTACAGCTCGAGGGTGCATTGGACGATGCCGATGTGTGGCTGCCACGCCTGGATACCTACCTGTGCGATCTCAAGGAGTCGCAGATCCGCGATGGCCTGCACATATTCGGCCAGTCGCCCCAGGGACGCTTGCGCCTCGACACGCTGCTGGCCCTGCTGCGAGTGGCGCGCGGTGACGGCCGCGATGGTAACGCCAGCCTGATCCGCGCGCTGGCCAGGGCCCTGACGCTGGGCTTCGACCCGCTCGATGCCGACCTCGGCCAGCCATGGCAAGGGCCGCGCCCGGAACTGCTGCGGACCCTGAGCGACGAGCCTTGGCGCACTTGCGGCGACACCCGCGAGCGTCTTGAACTGCTGGCCATGCGCCTGATCGAGGCGACGCTGCAAGGGCAGGAGCAGGCACCGCAAGGACCTCGATGGCAGCCCGTGCAGGCTGTGCTCGACACCTTGGCCCAGCATGTGGCACCCAGCCTGGACGCCTGCGGCCCCGCGGAAATCAATGGCCTGCTGGCGGCGCTGGCCGGACGCTTCGTGCCAGCCGGCCCGAGCGGTGCACCTAGCCGGGGGCGCCTCGATGTGCTGCCCACCGGGCGCAACTTCTATACCGTCGATGTTCGCAACCTGCCGACCACCACCGCCTGGCGCCTGGGCTTCGCCTCGGCGAACCTGATTCTTGAACGCCACTTGCAAGACCATGGCGATCACCTGCGCCAGCTAGGCCTGTCGGTGTGGGGCACGGCGACCATGCGCACCGGCGGCGACGACATCGCCCAGGCCATGGCGCTGTTGGGCGTGCGCCCGGTATGGGCCAGTGGCAGTCAGCGCGTGGACGACTTCGAGATCCTGCCCCTGAGCCTGCTTGACCGGCCGCGGGTCGATGTGACCTTGCGCGTGTCGGGTTTCTTCCGCGATGCGTTCGGCAACCTGATTCGCCTGTTCGACGCGGCGGTACAAGCGGTGGCCGCGCTGGACGAACCAGACGATCTCAATCCCCTGGCTGCCAAGGTGCGTGCCGAGCGTGAAGCGCTGGTCGCCGAAGGCATGGAATCGCAACAGGCGGCGCGCCAGGCAGGCTGGCGGATTTTCGGCGCCAAGCCGGGCGCCTATGGGGCAGGGGTACAGAATGCCATCGACGGGCGCCTGTGGCACACCCGCGAAGACTTGGCCGAGGTCTACCTCAACCACGGCGGCTACGCCTACGGCGCCGGCGACGAGGGCACGCCGGCGCGCGTCGAATTCGCCCGGCGCCTGTCCCAGGTGCAGGCGGTGGTACAGAACCAGGACAATCACGAGCACGACCTGCTCGACTCCAATGACTACTACCAGTTCCAGGGCGGCATGCTCGCCGCTGCACAAACCCAGGCCAGCAGCACGGTGGCCAGCTATCACGGCGACCACAGCCAGGCCGACCGCCCGCGCATCCGCACCCTCAAGGAAGAGCTCAACCGGGTGATCCGCGCCCGCGCGCTCAACCCCAAGTGGATCGAGGGCATCAAGCGCCATGGCTATAAAGGTGCATTCGAGCTGGCCGCCACCGTCGACAACCTGTTCGCCTTCGATGCGACCACGCACCTGATCGACGACCACCATTACCAGTCCCTGGCCGAAGCCTATGTGCTCGACCCAGCGACCCGCGATTTCATCCGCCAGCACAATCCCGAAGCCCTGCGCGACATCACCGAGCGGCTGCTCGAAGCCCAGCAGCGTGGCCTGTGGCAGGAGCCGGGCAGCTACCGCGAGGCCCTCGAGGAGCAGTTGCTGGCGGGCGAGGAAGAGGCTTGAAATGACTGAACCCGTACAGTTTCCCCTGGCTGCCGTGGTCGGCGCCGAAGCGCTCAAGCTTGCACTGTGCCTGACCGCCATCGACCCGAAGATCGGCGGCGTGCTGATCGAAGGCCCGCGCGGCATGGCGAAGAGCACCCTGGCCCGTGGCCTGGCCGACCTGCTCGGCGAAGGCCCGTTCGTGACCCTCCCGCTGGGGGCGAGCGAAGAGCGGCTGATCGGCTCCCTCGACCTGGACGCCGCGCTCGGGCAGGGCAAGGCGCAGTTCTCGCCGGGCGTACTGGCCCACGCTGACGGCGGGGTGCTGTACGTCGATGAGGTCAACTTGCTGCCCGACCATCTGGTCGACCTGTTGCTGGATGTAGCCGCCAGCGGCACCAACCGCATCGAGCGCGACGGTATTTCCCACCGCCACAGTGCGCGGTTCGTGTTGATCGGCACCATGAACCCGGAAGAAGGCGAGCTGCGTCCCCAGCTGCTCGACCGCTTCGGGCTGAACATCGCGCTCGAAGGGCAACCGCCGCCTGAGGCGCGCCAGCAGATCATTCGCCGGCGCCTGGCCTTCGACAGCGATCCCCAGGCTTTCTGCGAGCAATGGGCCGTGGCCCAGGCGCAGCTGCGAGAGCGGTGCCATGCGGCGCGCCAGCGCCTTGCGGCCATCGCGCTGGACGACCGGGCACTGGCCTGGATCACCGAGCGCTGCTTTGCCGCTGGGGTGGATGGTCTGCGTGCGGACCTGGTCTGGCTGCGGGCGGCTCGTGCCCATGCGGCCTGGCGAGGTGCCGAGGCGATCGAGGAGGAGGACGTGCAAGCCGTTGCCGAGTTTGCCCTGCGTCATCGGCGGCGTGAGTCCCCGCCCGGCGCGCCGCCACCTGCGCCGCCCCAGGGGGGCAGCGACCAGCCGCGCGAACAGACTGGACAGGGCGAGTGGGGTGCCATGGCTCCCCAGTCCGTCGCTGTCGGCGCCCGGCGCGAGGTGCCAGACTGGGCAAAAAAGCCCTGAGCATCCGCCAGCAAGAAGCCTTGCCAACGGATGCCAGCCCCCGCGCTGCAGACTTGATGGGAGGACCGCGAGGCCGTGCCCAGGCGGCAGTGTGCGGGCGTGTCGACTGGCTGGCGACCTTGCTCAAGGGCCGCCCGCGCAGGACTGAAGACCTGCGCTGGCAGCAACGCCGGGCGCAGGCTCCGGAACTCTGGCTGGTGGTCGTCGACGCCTCGGCCTCAACCCGGCGGCACCAGGCGTTGAGCCAGGCCAAGGGGCTGCTGGCAGCCTTCTTCGATCAGGCCTATCGCCAGCGCGCACGCCTGACCCTGCTCACTGCCAGCGGCCGCACGCCGCAATGGCAGCGTCACGGCCTGAAGGCCTCAGCGGCCTTGCAGCCCTGGCTGCAGAGCCTCGGCGCGGGAGGCGGTACGCCCTTGCTCGACGCGCTGGAGCAGGCTCGTCATTGGCTGGTGCAACGGCGCAAGCATCATCCCCATGAAGTCCAGCGCTGCCTGGTGGTGACCGACGGGCGCCTGCAGCCATGGCCGGCGTTGGCGCCGATGCCGTGCGCCAGCATCCTGGTGGATATCGAGCGCGCGCCAGTGCGATTGGGCAAGGCGCGAAAACTGGCCGATGAACTACAGGCCGATTACCGGCATATCGACGGCTTCAGGACGCTGGGCTGACACTGGCGTTGCTTACCTGGGCATCGTCCACGGTTGCAGGTTGTAGCCCTTTTCAAAGAGCTCGGCGCGTACTTCCTCGATCAGGATGGCCAGGCGGGCCGGATCCGAATAGATGCTCGAAGAGACTTGCTTGCCGCCGATGCGGGTGCGGGTCCGGTCTACCACTGCCAGGCTGAGCTCGCCAGTGCCATTGGGCTGGTCCCAGGCAACGCACTGGAAAGGCTCGAAAGCATGGTCGGTGATCAGCAATGCTTCGTTGACGCGGAGCGGGGCGTTCATGGTTCGCTCTCTCTCTTTGGTCGTAAACATCGGGAGTAGGTCCGCAATGCTGGAAACAGTCCGAATCCAGCGCGGGTTCATGGGTACTGATGCTCGGTAGGAAGGACGAAGTCACACAGACTGTAAAATTTTCAAGAATGACGGCTAGGATTTATCAGATCCCCCCGCTTGTTACGGCCAAGGATTGGAGAAATGGCGGAAGGTTCAGCACACCAGCATTTTGCTGACAAACGGTAGTGGGCCATTGACGGTTCATTGCTACTGTTAAATCGTGCTCGCCAACTAGCTGTTTCTATTCGAAAAACTAAAAATTGGCGCCAAGGAAAGGTCATGCTTGAACCTGCATCCACTCGCCGTCTGTTGATCGTCGATCCGTGTGACGATTGCCATCGTCTCCTGCCGGGCCTGCAGGGCGCCGGTTGGGACGTGCGCAGCTCAACCCTGGGCTCGGCGCTGGAACATCCTTGCGATGTCGGTCTGCTGCGCCTGCAAGCTTCACACCTGCGCCACCCTGACGCGGTCAAGGACCTGATCAGCCGCAGCAACACCGAATGGATTGCCGTGCTCAGCGCCGATGAACTGCGTATGCAGAATGTCGGTGACTTTGTGTGCGAGTGGTTCTTCGACTTTCACACGTTGCCGTTCGATGTCACCCGGGTTCAGGTGACTCTTGGGCGGGCGTGGGGTATGGCGCGCCTGCGGGTCAAAGGCAACGTTTCGGCCATGGAGCCTGCCCACGAACTGCTCGGGGACAGCCGGCCCATGCGTGAACTGCGCAAGCTGCTGAGCAAGCTTGCGCCCACGGAGTCGCCAGTGCTGATCCGCGGCGAAAGCGGTACCGGCAAGGAGCTGGTGGCGCGTACCCTGCATCTCCAGTCCCAGCGCAAGGACAAGCCCTTCATCGCAATCAATTGCGGAACGATCGCGGAGCATCTGCTGCAGTCGGAGCTCTTCGGTCACGAAAAAGGTGCGTTCCCAGGTGCGCATCAGCGCAAGGTCGGGCGCATCGAAGCGGCCAACGGCGGCACGCTGTTTCTCGACGAGATCTGCGACCTGCCGCTGGACCTGCAGGCAAGGTTGCTGCGTTTTCTCCAGGAAAAGCATATCGAGCGGGTAGGGGGCAGCCAGTCGATCCCGGTCGACGTCCGGGTCCTGGCGTCGACCCATGTGAACCTGGAAAGAGCGGTCGATAACGGGCGTTTCCGCGAAGACCTGTATTACCGGCTGAACGTCTTGCAGGTGGTCACCGCCCCCTTGCGCGACCGGCATGGGGACCTGTCGATCCTGGCCAGTCATTTTTCCCATTTCTACAGCCACGAGACCGGGCGCAGGCCGCGCACGTTCAGCGATGCGGCGCTGTCCGCGATGGGCCGTCACGATTGGCCGGGCAACGTCCGCGAGCTGGCCAACCGCGTACGCCGCGGGCTGGTGTTGGCCGAAGGCCGGCAGATCGAAGCGCCGGACCTGGGTTTGCAGGTGCTCGAGGACGAAGAGTCGCCCATGGGTACGCTTGAGGACTACAAGCACCGGGCTGAGCGTCAGGCGTTGTGTGATGTGCTCAATCGGCACAGCGATAACCTGAGTATTGCTGCCAAGGTACTGGGGGTGTCGCGGCCGACGTTTTATCGGTTGCTGCATAAGCATCAGATTCGGTGACCGCAGACCCCTGCGGACCGCTGCGTTTCGCTCTTTGTCTGGCGCGGTCTGCTCCTACACAGGGCAGACCGCAGCACCGGGCAGACCGCAGCACAAGGGCAGACCGCGGCACAAGAGCAGACCGCAGCACACCCTCTAAAGCGAAAGTCACCGCTCCCGCATGAAAAACCCAGCAACATACTTCCGAAACGTATCCAGGCTCTTGAAATCCGCAAGCCGCTTGAAGTTCTCGGTATCCGGCTCCGCCCCCAAAGGCTCATGCGTAAGCGACACCGACAACACCCGATCCTGGTCAGAGGTCAGCACCAGCTCATCCATTACCTCCCCCCCGATCACCGGCCGGCGCATCAACACCTTGACCCCCTTGCTCGCCATCCAGTCGATCAGCGACACCAGCATCTTCAACGGCTCGCGCTCTTCGTCGCGGTACACCGGAAACAGATGCCCACGCGACAGCACCGGCACGCTGGCGACATGAATCAGCTCATAGAAACTGCTTCCGGCGGTGGCCGGTGAATACAGCGTCAGGGCCAACAACGGCCCGGGCGTCCTGGCGCCGCCCCAGATCAGGTGGTGACCCTGGAAGTCGAAGCCGTCTTCGCTGCGGGCATTGAAGACCTTGCGGCCCTTGATCTGCTCGACGCAATCGAGCAACAGCCCATGGCGGCGATGGCTGCCGAACACCGTGGCCTCGCGCAGGCGGGCCTTGAGCATCATCATGTGCTTCATGTCGAGGCGGGTTTCGAGGTAGTTGCTGGCAGGCACTCGCTCAAGCAGCGGGTAACGGCTGGCAACGCTGCGCAGCTCGGCGAATTGCGAGGTCAGGTCTTTCTTGAGGTGGGTAGCGTAGAGGTTCAGGCCACTGGTCTCGATCAGCGTCAGCAGCAACGACAGCAGGCGCTGCTGCTCGCGACGTTCACCGCCATCGCCCATGCCGCCGCCCGTGCCCTGGGCCGCACGGGGATAGTCGCCGATCAGGCGCAATGGCGTGTCCGGCGGCAACCATGCCGCAGGCGCGGCGTTGTCGTTTTCACGCTCGGCGGCTTCGCGCTCGTCCTTGGTGAAGGCGCACCCCGGCGCATGCTCGGCGGTTCCAGGGTTGTTCTTCAGGAACAGCGTGCCAGTGTGTCCGTTGAGGGTCACGTTCAGTACGGGCAATGCGTCGCTGCGGCAATCGCAGGCCAGCCAGTGGCCGGCGTTGCGTACTTTCATCAGCAACTGGTTGGATTGCAGTAGCGATGGGCCAACCAGCGTTCCCAGCGCAAAGCGGCGCAGAAGGTCTTCCTCGGCGGGGGTGAGGGTACGCACCAGGCCTGCGTTCTTCTCGATGATTCGCATAGAGCAGCTCCAAGCTTCAAGCCGCAAGCTTCACGCAAAGCGGCGGCGCTTTCAACGTGCAGCTTGTGGCTTGAGAACTTGCGGCTCAGGCACTCGCGAACATCTTGGCGGCGCGGGCGCGGATTTCCTCGACGCTGAGGTCTTCCTTGTGGGTCGAGACGAACCACAGATTACCGAACGGATCCTTCAGCGAGCCGCTGCGGTCGCCGTAGAACTGGTCCTTGACCGGGCTCACTTCGCGGGCACCTGCCCGGATGGCCTGTGCGAAGCGGGTATCGACGTCTTCGACGTACAGATGCAGGCCCACGGCCACGCCGTTGAGCGACTGGCTGGCCGTGAGCCCGCCGGACTCGCCACAGGGTTCGGCGAGCATCAACGAAGAATCGCCGATCTTCAGCTCGGCATGCCCGACCCGGCCATCGGGGCCATCGAGACGGAACATCTCGATCGCGCCAAAAGCCTCCTTGTAGAACTCGATGGCCCGGGCCGCATCCTTGATGCCGAGGTAGGGGGTGATGCTGTGCTGGCCTTCGGGGATGGGTTTGGCTGACATTTCAGATTCCTCCACGCAATTGCGACGCAGCAAGGCTTGTACAGTTTCAGCCAATGCGCAAATGCAATTTCCCGATTAAACCCCCGTCCTCTAGAAGATGTAGTCAGTGGTCAGGAAACTCGACTGCCGATTGCGAATGATCTCACTGATCAGCTCCTTGTTGGCCTGCTGGAACTTGGTCGCCACCAGGGTCCTGATGGAGAACACCCGTAATGCGTCATGCACCGACAGTGTCCCTTCGGCGCTGTTCTTGCGGCCGTTGAAGGGGTACGTGTCCGGCCCACGCTGGCACTGGGCGTTGAGATTGATCCGCCCGACCTGGTTGGCGAATGTATCGACCAGCCGGCCGACGGTCTGCGGGTCGTTGCCGAAGATACTCAATTGCTGACCGAAATCGGAATCCAGCACGTAGTCGATCACTGTCTCCAGGTCGCGGTAGGGCACCACCGGCACCACCGGGCCGAACTGTTCCTCGGTGTACACGCGCATATCGGGACTGACCGGATAGAGCAGGGCTGGATAGAAGAACGAGCCGCGGCTCTGCCCGCCGCCCGCGTTGAGCACCCGCGCACCCTTGGCCTGCGCGTCGGCGACCAGCGCATGGAGATAGTCGACCTTGCCAGGTTCGGGCAGCGGAGTCAGCGCCACGCCTGGCTCCCAAGGCATGCCCGGCACCAGGGCGGCGAGCTTGTGCTGGAACTTGTCGAGGAAGGCATCGACCACGCTTTCGTGGACAAACAGAATTTTCAGCGCAGTGCAGCGCTGGCCATTGAACGACAGGGCGCCGGTCACCGCTTCATTCACCGCGTTGTCCAGGTCGACCTCTGGCAGGACGATGCCGGGGTTCTTGGCATCGAGCCCCAGCGCCGCGCGCAGGCGGTGAGGGCGTGGGTGCAGTTTCTTCAGGTCGCTGGCCGCCTTGTTGGTGCCGATGAAGGCGAACACATCGATCTTGCCGCTGGCCATCAGCGCACTGACCGTCTCCCGGCCACGGCCGTAGATGACGTTGATCACGCCCGGCGGAAAGCTGTCGCGGAAGGCCTCGAGCAATGGGCGGATCAGCAGTACGCCGAACTTGGCCGGCTTGAACACCACGGTGTTGCCCATGATCAGGGCCGGGATCAGCGTGGTGAAGGTTTCGTTCAACGGGTAGTTATAGGGCCCCATGCACAGGGCCACCCCCAGTGGGGCCCGGCGGATCTGACCAAGAGTGTCCTGCTCCAGCTCGAAGCGGCTGGAACGGCGGTCGAGGTCCTTGAGGGCATTGATGGTGTCGACGATGTAGTCGCAGGTGCGGTCGAACTCCTTCTCCGAATCCTTCAGGTTCTTGCCAATCTCCCACATCAGCAGCTTGACCACTGCCGCGCGCTGCTCGCGCATGCGGGCCAGGAACGCTTCGACATGCCCGATGCGCTCGGCCACGCGCAGGGTCGGCCAACTACCACGGCCCTTGTCGTAGGCCTGGACCGCGGCATCCAGGGCGGTCATCGCGGTGTCGGCGTCGAGTAGCGGCGCCTTGCCGAGCATCACCTGGCGCTCATGCGCGCCCTCCTTGAGCCATACCGGGCTGAGGACCGTGGCCAGCGGCCCGTCCCAGCGCCTGAGCTCACCCCCGACCAGGTAGTCGCGTTGTTCCAGCGGTTCGTTCAGCCGCCAGGCCTCAGGGATCTGGTTGGCGGCGGGAAACAGGGCATCGAGCGGACGGTCCATGGGTGTGGCTCCTCGTGATGTGGATGTGGATGAAACGATTCAGTCCGAGCATAGACCCGAGCATAGGAAAATGACCAGTCTGGCTCAATTTTGCTGCAACAGCGCCGATACACCGGCAATCGATCTCGACGCCGGGCCCATGACCAACTCGACCCTTTCCCCCATTGATCCGCCGCCCGCCAGCTGCACCCTGCGCGGCAGCCTCACGCGCCTGTTGCCGATCGGTTTCGCGGTGATCGGCATCGGCCTGTCGGTGGTGCTCGGCCGCCTGGACATCCAGCGCCAGGAAAGCGAGCAGGTTGCCAATGTTGCCGCGCGCCTTTCGGGGGTCCGCGCAGGACTGGAGGCGCAACTGCGCGCCGCCTTTGGCGAAGCCGAGGGTATTGCCCAGCTGATCAGCGCCGATGGCGGGATCAGTACCGAGCATTTCCGCGTCATGGCCCGCGAAGCCGTGGCATCAGTGCCCTACATGCGGCATATCCTGATGGCTCCGGACGATGTCATCAGCGGCGTGTTTCCCCTGCATGGCAACGAACGCCTGCTCGGCGTGGACTTTCGTCGATTGCCTGATCAGTTTCCGATGCTGCAATGGGCGCGCGAGCGGCAAGAAGCCGTATTGGCAGGCCCTGTGCACCTGCTGCAGGGCGGCAAGGCGCTGATCTACCGGCGGCCGGTGTTCATCAACGGCAAGCGTGGGGTGAAACTCTACTGGGGCAATGTCTCGATCGTCGCCGACATCGACCGCTTGTTGCAGGCTGCCGGCCTGCCACCCGTACCTGACTTCGAGGTGGCTCTGCGTGGCAGCGACGGTCAGGGCGCGGCGGGTGCGCTGATCTGGGGCGACAGACAGCTGTTCGGCCAGCCTCGGGTCAGCCTGCCGGTCGATGTGCCCGGTGGCCAGTGGCAGCTGGCCGCGGCCCCGCGTGGCGGCTGGCCGGCGCTGAGCCTGTTCCATTCGCCGTTGTTCCTGTTTGCGCTGAGCTGCACCGTGCTGTTCAGCCTGTTCGTCGCCCAGCTCAACCGCAGCCATCGCCTGGTCAGGCTGCGCAACCGCGAACTTCACCATTCACAGGTGCAGCTCGAACGGCTGGCGCACTACGACGCGATCACCGGCCTGCCCAATCGGGTGCTGTTCCAGCGCCAGCTGACCCAGGCCATTGCGAAGGGTGAGGGGCTGGCGGTGCTGATGCTGGATATCGATGGCTTCAAACAGGTCAATGACAGCCTCGGCCATGCCATGGGCGATTTGTTGCTGCAGCACGCGACCGCGCGTTTCCTGCAGGAGCTCGACACGCGCGATCGCCTGTGCCGGCTGGGCGGTGATGAGTTCGTGTTCATGCTGCAGGGTACCCAGGCGCAGGTACGTGCCCAGCTCCGCGATCTGCTGCGCAGCCTGCAACGGCCGTTTGACCTCAACGGCAATGCCGGACTCGTCACCGGCAGCATCGGCCTGGCCTGGTGCCCTCAGCACGGAATGGATGCCGACAGTCTGTTGCGCCACGCCGACACCGCCATGTACGCGGCGAAGGAGGGCGGCCGCAACGCCTGGCGCCCTTACCATCCAGACATGACCGCGCGATTGCAGCAGCGCCTGGAACTGGAGCGCAACCTGCGGCGTGCCCTGCAGCACAATGAATTCGAGCTGTGGTACCAGCCCAAGATCGACCTGTTCAGCGGCCGCCTGGAGGGTGTCGAAGCGCTGCTGCGCTGGCGGGACCCCCATCACGGCCTGGTATCTCCGGCCGAATTCATCCCTCTTGCCGAACGTACCGGGCTGATCATCCCCTTGGGAGAACTGGTGCTGGAAATGGCGTGTGTGCAACTGGCGGCCTGGCGTGCCAGTGGCGAGCAGCCTGGGCCGCTGGCGATCAACGTCGCGGCCCTGCAGATCGAGCGCAGCGACTACGTCTCGAGCCTGGCCGCCGCACTGCAACGCCATGACCTGCCGGCAAGCCTGCTGGAAGTGGAGATCACCGAGAGCCTGCTGATGGAAAGCCAGCAGCAGGCCTGTCAGGTGCTCGGGCAACTGCAGGCGTTGGGCGTGGCCACGGCGGTCGATGACTTCGGTACCGGCTACTCATCACTGGCCTACCTGCGTTCGCTCCCCATCGACCACCTGAAGATCGACCGTGCCTTCATCAAGGACCTGCCCGGTGACGACCACGCCGTGGCGATCGCCCGCGCGATCATCGACCTTGGCCATGCGTTGGGCTTTCGCATTACTGCCGAGGGCATCGAGACTCAGGCCCAGTATGACTTCTTGCGCGATGCGGGCTGCGACCAGGGCCAAGGTTTTCTCATGGCCCGGCCGATGCCGGCACAAGTGCTGCGCCAGTGGCTTGACGACCAGCGCGCAGGCTAAGGCCTGCGCCTGTCTTGGTCGCTAGGCCAGCACCCCGTAACCTACCCGCGGCACGCCCTGGAGCTGTTTCTCCACCAACGCTTTGAGAGATTCGCCTGTCTCCAGGTAGGCATCGCCAAAGTCATGCCCTCCCAGGGCGCTTGGATGAGCGACCACTTCCAGCACGCCTTGGGTGGGAGCAAGGCCGGCGCGCAGGTCGGCAGGGGTGCAGACGTGGTCGGCGGTGGCGCCGCTCAGCTTGCGCAGGCGCCGGTTGAGCAGGGTCTTGAACACACGCTTGAGCGGACCGAGGTTGTGCCCGACGTTGCGCGCCAGGCGCACCGGCACGCCCTTGCCAGCGGCAAAACGGGCCACGACTTCGCCGATCGGCCAGATGTTGTGCACATGCTGGTGCGAATCCAGATGGCTGGGCACGAGTCCGTTATCCAGGCATTGCTGCCACTGTGCTTGCAACTCCTGCTCCACTGCCTGGCGCTCGCGCCGGGTCAGGCGCAGGGTGCTGCGCTTGATGCCCAGGGCAAATTCGCCATTGGCCGCGCAGAACCGCGGCTCGCCGAGGATTGCCTGGCTCAGTGGGCGGCCATAGGTGAGATTGAAATGAAGCCCGATCCGGCCCCGCAGCGCCGGCTGCTGGGCCAGCACGCAGGCACCGGGGAAGGCGGGCATGTTGGCCATGGCCGTCGCCGAACTGATCAGGCCTGCCTGGAAGGCGTGCAGGATCACGGCATTGGTGTGGGCATTGAGGCCGAAATCGTCAGCGTTGACTATGACCTGAGATGGCATCCGGACGTTCCTGTGCAGGGAGTGAAGGGGTGGCTTCTGGGGCGCTCTCGCGGCGCTTGTGCAGATGGGGCTTGAGCCAGCGCCAGCAGCGCAGGGCGAGCCCGAGGGCCACGCCGTCGGGGCGCCAGCTGTAGTAGCTCAGGCGCGACTGCTCGAGGTGCTCGGTCATCCTTTCGTGCAACTGGTGGCTGGAGTTCTCGAGACTCACCCGCGAAGCATCGATCCAGCGCCAGCCCTCGTCGAGCCCCCAGTGAATCCACTCTTCGAGCAGTACGCGGCCGCTGCCCAGGTCCGCATGCTTGGGCTCGAAGGCCAGGTTGTAGTCGTAGACCCGGCCGCGCTCGACCAGGCCCAGGCGGTAGCTGATGCAGCGCCCCTCCAGTTCCAGCAGCACGAAGTACAACGAGCCTTCGGCAGCCAGTGCCGTGAAGGCCTGGTACATCCATTGCACGCGCTGCTCGCCCGAAAAGATGCCGACGTCGTCATCGCCTTTCCAGCTCGCGGCCTCGACGGCGCTCACCGCGTCGAGCAGCGAGCGGACGTTGTCCGGCGTGGCCTGCACCCGACGGATCAGCGCGCCGCAGTTGGCGATGCGCTTGCGCGCGCGGCGCAGCTTGTAGCGGGGGTCGCCGCTGACCTCCTGGCGGTCATGGTCACTGATGCGATGCACCGGCACCTTGCAGGTCAGGCGCTGTTCATGGGTAGAGCTCTGGTGGGCCCAGGTCGCCAGCCAGCCGCCCGCGTCGCACTCTTGCTGAGATACCTCGTTCAATTGCAGCACGGCGTGCGGCAGCTGCTTGCGGATGGCGTGCAGGACCAGGTCGGCATCGGTGTCGGGCAGGTCGATGAGCAGCGCGATGCGGTCGCTCAGCGGATAGCCCAGGTGGCGCACTACCGGCAGGCGCAAGGGCCCGAACGCTTCACGCTGGCGCACCAGCGGCAGGCACAGGCAAAGCCGGCCCTGCTCTCGACCCAGCAGCACTTGCAGGCGTTGCCCCGGCAGCAGTGCTTCTTCGGCGGCGCGCAGCCAGCCGAGATGGTTGAAGGGGGTACTGCCGGCCACGCGGCGGCGCAGTTGTTCGTACTCGGTGGCCGGGAAGTTATCGGCCAGGAGAGAGTCACACCAGGTAAGTTTCAGACTCATGGCTCAGGACACCGTGGCAGTGGATACTTGGGGTTCGGGTTTACGCAAGGCTTCCAGCCGCGACTCGCTGTAGCGCGTTTCGCGGAAAAACTTCCATCGACCAAAAAGGCAATAAACATTCATGATTCGTCCTTGCTCCTTGTAGCCAGTGCGCACGTGCAGCTTGAGCGCCGGGATGTTTTCGTTCTCGCAGACATCAACCACTTTCACGCAGCCCTGTGGCCTCATCAGCTTCCACAGCTCAAGCTGCATGTCTATTGCCAGGGTCGTGCCCCAGTACCGGCGAGCGACTTCCCCTCCAAACTCAAAGAACTCGCCGGCTCCGACGGGGAACCAGCAGCCGTAGTAGTGATGGTCGTGGTAATGGCGGGTGCTGCCCCATATGAACGCAACCACATCATTTGACTCATCGAGCAGCATCACTCCTGTGTAGCCCTCAGCGGCCAGGTCGCGCATGGTCTCGACCTTGCTCGGGAAGTGCCGGGCGAAGGCCTTGACGTTGTTGACCGTGATCTTTTCGACGCGTACTGGCGGCGCCGGTTTGAGCGTGTTGGGTGCGACGGGGGTGATCAGATCACGTTCCAGCCACAATAGTTCCAAATGGTAGAACACAAATCGCTTGTAGCCAGCTTTCAGTGTGCTGCGCAATCCTTTGCGTTTGATCCGGTCCTGAACTTTGGCCAAAAAACTCATGGTGCCTCCTGTTTTTGGCAGGTCGTGGTGCGTCTCATGACGCGCTCCAGGTCAGGGCAAAGAGTGTTTGCCCCGGCAGTTGAAAACGGATTTTTCCTTTCTCGCAGGCAAAATCGCCGCGCCGGGGCTGGTTGTCAGGTCCGAACAATTCAAGCTGACCGCTGGGGCAGCCATCCAGGGCCAGGTTCACTTGCTGCACACGCTCTGCCTTGTTGACGCCCAGCAGGCTTCGCTGGGCGCCACGGGCCATGGCCAGGGCGTCGACTTCGAAGGCGTCGTTGTCCAGGGCCAGCACCTGGTCCAGCCAGTGGCGCTGGATGAACTGCTGGGCCAGGCCTACCGGCTTGAGCTCGAAGCGGTCGGTGCCCTGCATGCGGATCATGCCCTTCGGCCATTCGGGCTCGTCGGCCACGTGGAACCAGTTGAGCATGTCCAGCAGGCCGTCGCTGGAAGCGTTGATGACCACCGAGGTCCACCAGAGCCCGGCGTAGTGGGTGTTCTGGTCGTAGGGGCTCAGGCTCGAGCCGCTGGACATGTTGGTCTGGTCGAGCAGCAGCGCCTTGCGTGGGCGGCCCTGGGCATCCAGGCCAACCAGTTGCGCCGCCTGGCGCACGCTGTCGCGGTAGCTGCGCGTGGCGAGCAGGTCGCGGACCATCCATTCATGCCAGGCGAGGGCGTCGATCTGCCCGTCATGCTCCTTGAGCAGACGCTTTGCCCAGTCGATCCCCCGGCGTGTTTCGCTGTCCTCCTTGAAGGGGCCGTTGACCAGGCGCGAAGAGGCGGGCATGGCGATGCGCACTCCGGCCTCACGGGCGCCGGGATAGGCCTGTACGCGGGCCGTCATGGCCTTGAAGAAATCACGGTAGGTGGCGTAGTCGGGGTAGTTGAGGTTGGGCTCGTCGGCGAACGCCAGGTAATGCACCGCCTTGCCTTGCAGCGCAGCGGTGGCGGCGAGCCAGGCGTCCAGGCCGGCGTGGGTGGTCTTGTCATCGGCCAGGTCCGCGCGCCGGCCGGTGCCGGCCAGCAGCGTGATGTCCTGGCGGATGGCGAAATGGTCCTGATAGAGGCGGCGCCAGGCGTCTTCGTAGTGTGGTTTGCGCTGCATCACGTCCATCAGGCTGTAGAAACCGGCCGCTTTCGGTGCCAGGGCTTCCAGTGCAGCGAAGCTGGACGGCGGGGGCAGCACGTAGGGCAGCGCCACGCCAAGGTCAGGGGTGCGCCCCAGCACCTGGGTACCGGGCTTGAGCATTACCTGGCCTGCGGCGCTGGGAAGCGGGGCAAGCTGGTCGGCGCGCAGGGCGAACAGGTTGGCGGTGCCATCGAGCCAGAAAGCGGCCTTGCCGCGGCCTTGGAGGCTCAGGCGCCAGGTCTCGTCACGGGTGCTCGGCGGCAGCGCCAGTTGATCGTACTGCCAGTAGCCGCGGTAGGGCTTGAGTGAGAGCTGCACCTGCTGGCCGTCGCTCAGGCGCTCGGCTTGCAGGCCACGCACGCCGCCGTGATGCTTGCCGGCCAGGATCGCCTGCTCACCGGCAGCGACGTGGAAATACAGTTCTGTACGCGGCCCGACTTCAGCACTGAAGTGCACCTTGGCCGGGGCAAACAGAGAGCGGGTGCTGTCGCTGTGATTGATGCGATAACGGCGAAAACTGTATCCCGCAATCTCCAGGCGGTAGGGGCTGGTGCTGGCGGCCAACGGCCACTGCTGCTCGCCGCGGGTCTCGCTGGGGGCGATGGGCCGGTCGGCTTGCAGGCGGCCCCGGCCGTCGAGCAGGTAGAGGTGCTCGGCGTTGGCCTGCGCCTGCCAGGCCGGCAGCCACTGGATGCGCAGGTTGTCCTGCTTGCCAGGCACCAGGTACAGGCTGCCGTCGCGGATGTCACCCCATTCCAGATTGGCGGCCTGGACCGCAGGGACCAAGGGCGTGAGCAGTGCGGCTATCAATAGCAAGCGTTTCATGCTGGCCTCCGTTGCAGCATCTGGCGCAGCGGGGCGAAGTCGCTGGGCAGGATGATCAGGGTGTGCAGCAGCGGTACGCCGCTCAGCCGGCAGTACAGCACCAGCATGGCGATGGTCACCGCCAGGTACGCGACCGACGAGGACGCTGCGGCGCCGACGATGCCCCACTGGGGAATCAGCACGATATTGAGCGCCAGGCTCAACAGCGCCGCTCCGCCCATCATCAGCGACACGGTGCCGGGACGGTTCTTGCCGAGCAGGTCCAGGCGCAGGATGCTCGCGTAGCACAGCCCCAGCAGGCCGGGCAGCAGGGCCAGCAAGGCCACATAGGCGGGCTGGTACTCGGCACCGAACAGGGTGACGATCAGCCATTCGCCGATCAGCGCCATGCTCAGGCAGGCGCCGAGCATCACCGTCGCGGTCAGGCGCAGGGCCAGCGGGGTGATCTTGTCCATGCCGGCATCCTGTTGCAGCAGCCGCTTCATCAGGGGCGTGGTCACCGCCTCGGGCACGATCAGCAGCAGTTCGGCGGCAGCGCTGGCCATGGCGTAATGGCCCAGCGCGGTACTGCCCAGCATGGCGCCGATGAACAGGTAGTCCGAGCGCAGGATCAGTTGCTGGAACAGCAGGTCGGGATGACTCTTGGCGCTGTAGGTCAGCAGTTCGCGCTGGCCGCTGCGGTCCCAGCAGAGGCCGATCGAATGCTGGCGGCCCAGCCACCAGAGCCCCAGCGTCACTACCAGGGCGATGCCCGCCAGCCAGCTGATCAGCGCGGCCTCGAGTGCCTCGTCGCGCCACATCCAGTACAACCCGAGAAACAGCAGCAGCGGCGCCAGCGACTCGGCCAGGCGCAAGGCATTGAAGGCCCCGACGCCGCCACTGGCGTTGTGCAGTGTCAGCAGGCCGCTCTTGAGCACGGTCATCGGCACGGCCAGTAGCAGCAGCCAGGCCAGCAGGCCCAGTTGCAGGGTGATCTCCAGCTGGGCACCGAACTCGCGCACCATGAAGACACAGACCAGGGTCAACACCGCCGCCAGCGCACAGCCGTAGACCAGCACCTGGGTCAGCAGCAGGCCCATCGAACGCTGCTTGGCGGCCTGAAAGCCCACTGCGGTATTGAGGCCGCCGCTGGTCGCGGCGCTGATCAGGTCGGGGAGGGTACTCAGCAGCGCGAACAAGCCGCGTTCGCTGGGACCGAGGATGCGCGCCAGCAGCACGTTGCGCAGCAGGCGCAGAGCGATCATCGCAAGCTTGGTCCCCATGCTCAGCACCAGGTGGCGCCTGTAACTGCTGCTCATGCGCGGCCTCCACGGCTGATGCGCCAGGCCAGCAGCGAGGGGCGGCTGGCGTTGCGCTGGCTCACCCCGATCCGCGGCAAGGCCAGGGGGTCGTCCTGGCCCTGGCAGATCCCGGCACGGGTGCTCAGGGCGTAGGGATAGCGATGCGCGGCCAGGCGCGCGCGCACCCGGTCGTCATGATCGCCGTTGGGATAGCAGTACACCGGCAACGGCTGGCGGCAGCCCTGCTCGAGGGCCTGGTGGCTGCGCCGCAGTTCGTCGTCCAGGCGCTGGTCATCCAGGCCCGGCAGCAGGGCATGGCTGGCGCCGTGGGGGCCGAAGCTGATCAGGCCGGAGTCTTCCAGCTCGCGCACCTGGTGCCAGTCCAGGGCCTGCGGCAGCGATTCCGCCGGGCACGTGTCGGTGAGCATGTGCAGGGCCTGCGGGCTGAGTGTCTTGAGACTTTGCAGATAGTGCGCCAGCGCAAGGCTGCAATCGGCTGGCTGGCTGTTCATGAAATAAGCCGCAGGCAACGGCCGGCCGATCTTGCGCAACTGCTCGATGAGGTGATGCCGCGCGCCTTCGCCGTGTGTGCCCCACAAGGTCTCGCCCAGGCTCTCCCACCAGAACCGCTGGCGGCTGCCGATGAAGTCGGTGGACAGAAAGATGCTCGCCGGCACCTTGTGACGCTGCAGCAGCGGAAAGGCATTCACGGCATTGTCGCGCCAACCGTCGTCGAACGTCAGTGCGACCTTGGGCCGGCCGCTGCCCCGCGGTTTCTCGTGGGCGTCGAGCAGGTCCATGAGGCTGACGCAGTCAAAATGCTTCGGCAGCCAGCGCAGCAGTCCCTCGAAAGCCTTCGGGCCGATGCACAGCTCGTTGCGATGGGGCAGGGCCGCGCTGGCGTCGTCGGCCAGTACCCGGTGCAGCATCAGGATGACCCCGGCCCCGCGCAGTTGCGACCGCCCCTTCGGGGACATGAAGTACAACCAACCGCTGGCCTGCTTGATACGTGTCTTGATCGGCATATCCATCGCTCATCGGTTCTGGTCAGGGTTCCACTGTCTGTAGCTGTGCCCGCGCAAGAACTGCCACAGGCCGACGCTCATGCCGGCCAGGGTGACCAGGATGAACGCCGCCAGGCGAAACGGCCTGGGCAGGCGGTGCCGGGCATCGAGCAGGCCGACGATGGCCACGCTGTAGCCGAGCAGCTGCGCGGCCAGGGTCAGCTGGTAGAAACCGGGTTGGCCAGCCAGCCAGACGTTGGCCAGCAGCAGGGGAAGCAGCAGCACGGGGGCCAGTCGGCGAATCAGCTTGTGGCTGATCAAGGCGATGGCGTAGAGCCCATGGTCCAGCGGGTTGAGCAGCTCACGGCGGGCGGCCAGGCTCAGCAGGCCGCCGACGGTGACGCGCTGGCGGCGGCGGAACTGCTTGTCGGCCTCGTCCACCCCCTGGTCGAGCACCACGGCTTCCGGCACATAGACGATGCGTTGGCCGGCGGCCGGAGCGCAGGTGCTGATATAGAAGTCGTCGTTGACCTGCGCCGGAATCGGCTGGAACAACGAGCGGCGCAGGGACAGCAGCGCGCCGTCGGCCGAGACCATGCAGCCGGTGCGGTTCTCCACCTTGCGCAGCCAGGCTTCATAGTGGCGGTACAGGCTGTCGCCCAGGCTCAGGCCCTTGCCTGGGTTGGGAATGATCATGTGGCCGGCGGTGCCGCCTACGGTGGGGTCGCCCAGGGGGGCCAGGAGCAGGCCCAGGGTATTGCCCGCCCATTGGTTGTCGGCGTCGGTGAACACCAGGATGTCGCCGCGGCAATAGTTGACAGCCGTGTTGAGCGCGCCGGCCTTTCCCAGCCGCGGCAGGTCGAGCACCAGCACGCGCTTGTCGCCAAGGCTGCGGGCCAAGGCCACGGTACGGTCGCTGGAACCGTCGCTGGCCACCACGACCTGGAGGCTGGCGGCCGCGTAGTCCTGATTGAGCACGCTGAGCAGTTTCTGCTCGATATGGCGCTCTTCGTTGTGCGCGGCGATCACTACGCTGACCGTCTGCGGCACCAGCGGCGCTGTAGTGCGGCGAGCGAAGAACGGAGCGGCCAGGGTCAGCAGCACGGGGTAGCCAACCCAGGCATACAGGGGCAACAACAGGCACGACCAGAAGATGTACTCAGCCACGGGCGGGCCTCCTTGCGGTTCGGTTGAACAGGCTGAGCAGCAGCGCCGCGCCTGCCAGGTGCAGGCGCAGCCAATGCAGCATCCAGAGTTGCAGGATGAACAACGGATCACGGTGCTTCAGACTTTGCCGCAGGCCCAACCCGAGGGCCGGCAGGGCGCCGACCAGCAGCGCGACCAGCGCCCCGCGGCCATTACCGCCGGTGAGCAGCGACAGGGCCACCAGGTCGAACAGCCAGATCGCCAGCGACAACAGCGGGAAACGCAACAGGCGCAGGCTCAACCCGTTGCTGCGCAGCAGTTGCAGATGGCTGCCCTGGCGCCACAGCTCCTTGCCCAGCCACTCCCCCCAGCTGGCCTCGAAGCCCCAGTGCAGCACCACCGGCTTGCGCAGCACGCAAAGCCGGGCGCCTGCCTGGCTCAGGCGCAAGGTAAAGTCCTTGTCCTCGCCGGTGCGCAGGCGTTCATCAAAGCCGTCGACGCGATCGAACCAGGTGCGCAGCATCAGCAGGTTGGGGGTCGGCAGCCAGTTGCTGTGCTGCACATGGCGGCCTGCGCGCAAGGTGCGGCGCTGCCAGGCGTAGGCGAACCAGGGCGCCTGGCGCGGAGTGTCGCAGTCCAGCGCGAACACATCGCCCTGGCCTTCGCCGTGCAGCACCAGCAGGCGACTCAGCCACTCCTGCGGTACCTCGATGTCAGCGTCCAGGAACGCCAGCCACTCGCCTTTGCTGGCGCGTGCGCCCTGGTTGCGCAGGGCGCCGATGGCCAGGCCCGGCAGGCGCAGCACGCGCGCACCGAAGTCCCGGGCGATACCCGGACCCTCGTCGCTGGAGCCGTTGTCGACCACCACCAGCTCGCAGTCCAGGCCCGCGACTTCCGCGGCCAGGCGCGCGGCCTTCAAGGTGCGGCCGATGTGCCGCGCCTCGTTGAACATCGGAATGACGATGCTGACCAGGCTCATGCCTTCACCCCCTGCTCTCGGGCTTCGGCGGCCTGGCGCCAGACCACGCTGGACAAGGCCAGCATCAGCCACAGGTACTTGTGGGTTGGCGCGCTGAGGAACATCAGGAACAGCCCGATCGCCAGCATGCTCATGGTCAGGTGGGTCATCATGTCGGCCTGGTCGTGGTTGCCGGCGTCGAGCCAGGCCCCCCGGGCCTTCCAGAAATTGCGCAGGGCCAGGGCGATCATGCCGACGAACAGCAGCCCGGCAGGCAGGCCGGTTTCGCTGAAGATCTCCAGGTAGGTGTTGTGTGCCCGGCGATAGAGGTCGGTGGGCTTGCTGTTGACCGGCGAGAACGCCTTGGAGAAACCGGTCTGCGCGTAGTGCAGCGGGAAGGTGCCCGGGCCGGTGCCCAGCAGCGGACTGTCGCTGATCATCTCCTTGCCGACCACCAGGTAGGAGGCGCGGCGGCCCAGGGATTCATCCTTGTGGGCGTTGACACCCGACTTGAGCAGCACCAGCGACTGGATACGCTCCACATAGCCTGCCGGCATCATCGCCGCGCCCAGCGGCAAGACGATGGCCAGGCCGAGCATGGCGAAGCCCAGGTGCCGGGGGCGTATCCGGGTGAGCTGTTCACGGTAGTTGTAGAGCACGATGCCAAGACTGATCAGCAGCACCACCAGCCCCGAGCGCGACTCGGTCTTGGTCATGCCGGCCAGCAGCAGCATGCAGCAGGCGGCCCAGAACAGCTTGACCGGGATCTGCCGGCTCTTGATCGCCAGCCACAGGCCCAGCGGGGTCGCGATGGTGATCAGCATCGCAAAGGAGTTGGGGTCGAGCATGGCCGAAGCGCGGCCCTGCTCCTGGTATTTGGTGGAGAAGATCGCGAACAGGCAGGTCACGCAGGCACTGACGGTCACGACCCGGGCGAGCATGGGCAGGTTGAGGTCGCGGCCGATCAGCAGGGTGAGCACGAATACGACCAGGCCGACGATGAACTCACGCAGGTGCCCGATCGACAGCAATTGGCTGTCGGTGGTCCACAGGCTCAGCAGGTACAGCGCCATGAACGGCACCAGCAGACGCCAGTGGGTACTTTGCAGGCGTTCGCCCGGCAGTTGCCGGACTGCCAGCTGCAACGCAAGGATCAGCGCCAGGCCCACCCCGATCAGCTTGGCCCCTGACAGCAGACCGTCCTTGAGCAGTCCTTCGAGCGGGACCAGGGCAGCGATCGCCAGCAGGCCCCAGGCGGGGCGGCGGTACAGCACCAGCGCACCGGCCAGTCCCAGCACCGCACCGGGGGCCAGGAAAGGATAGGGGCTGGCGAGCAGGCCCAGGCCAAGCACTGCGACCAGGCCGAGCAAAGACAGTGGAATGATCATGCGACAAGCTCCTTGGCTGCGCCCCGGTAGACCTGGGCCCAGCGCTGTGCCAGGGTCGGCAGGTGATAACGTTCCTGTTGCGTGCGGCGTGCGCGGGCCACCAGCTCCGCGGCCTGGGCAGGGTCATCGAGCAGGGCCAGCAGGTGCTGGCCCAGTTCGTCGACCGCCAGCGGCGGGGCCAGCAGGCCGCTCTGGCCGTGCTCGATCACATCCGGGATCCCGCCAACGCCGAAGGCCACTACCGGCACGCCGTCCTGCATGGCTTCAAGCAGGATCATCGGCGTGCCTTCGGTGCGCGAGCTGATCACCAGGGCATCCAGGCGCACCATCCAGCTGCGCATGTCACGCTGGAAGCCCGGCAAGGTGATCCGCTCGGTCAGCCCCGCGGCATCGATACGCGCCTGCAAGGCGGCGCGCTCGGGGCCTTCGCCCAGCATCACGGCACGCACCTTGGGGCGCTGCTGACACAGCGGAATCAGCGCGTCGAGAAACAGGTCCGGGCCTTTCTCGCTGCTCAGTCGGCCGACATACCCTGCCAGCCAGCGACCGCCGTTGGGCACCCGCTGGGGCAGGGCCTTGGCGTGGGGCAGGCCATTGGGGATGACCTGCAGCTTGTCGGCCTCGACCCCGGCTTCGCGATGCAGCCGCGCGATGCTCTCGGCCACGCAGACCACCCGGGCCACCGTGGGCGTGCGGCACAGTTGCAGGCTCAGCCACGTATAGAAGCGCTGCTTGGTGCTGCGCGGCGTGAAACCGTGCTGGGTGATCACCAGTGGCAAGCGCCACAGGCTTGCGCCCAGCCAGCCGAACAGCAGGCCCTTGAAGTTGTGCGTGTTGATCAGCGGGCGCAGGTCGCGCTGCTGCCGCAATTGCGCCAGCAGCTGACTGAGGCCCCGGCAGGTCTGGCACTGGATACCTGCCTCGCGAAAGCGCGCCACCAGATCCGCTGGAGCATCGAGGAACAGCACCCGATGCTCGCCCGGTGTCGCCAGGCAGTGGTCCAGCAACATGCGCTCGGCGCCATAGAAGCCGCCACTGCTGAGCAGGTGCACGATCGCCTGGCGACGGGCAGGGACGGCGGCGTTCAATTGCGCACCCAGTGCACCAGGCGTGGCAGGGTCCAGGTGCGGTGCGGGTTAGGCAGCGCTGGAGTCTGGTCGTTGATCACCAGCAGCACGGGCAGGCCAAGCTGGTGGGTGATCTGGGCAGGATGCTTGAAGCGGCGGTCGAAGAACTCCTTCACGTAGACCAGGGCGATCGACAGCAGCAGGCCGGTCAGCAAGCCGAACGGGATGATCAGGCCAGGTTTGGGGAAGGACGCGGCAGCGGGCTCGTACGGTGCGCTCAGAATCCGCGCGTTGGACTGGCTGCCATCGAACAGGCCTTGGCCACGGCTTTCTTCATAACGCTGGGCGTAGGTGGAGAAGGCTTTGTGCAGGGCTTCGATCTCGGTATCGAGCTGGCGGGTCTTGCTCTGGGTTTCGCGCAGCTGATGGATGCGGTCCTTGTACTCGGCGATGCGGTCGGTTTTCTGCGCAATGATCTGCTGGGTCACCGACAGGTCCTGCTGACGCTCGCGGATGCGGTTGTCGACGAGCTTCAGGAACTGCCCACGCAGGCGGCTGATCTGCTCACGGGCCAGCATCATCGGCTCCGAGCTTGGCTGGAACACGGTCATGTCGGCGGTGTAGCGGGCGATCTGGGCGGTCAGCTGTTCACCGACTTGCTTGATCTCGCGGTCCTCGAAGGCAACGTTGTCGACAGTGGTGGTGAAGGTGTAGGGGAAGCTGTAGTCAGCTGCCCGCGCCTTGGTGGCCGTACCCAGGTTGCTCTTGAGGTAGTCGAGCCATTGCTGGTTCTGCAGCTGGCGGTCACGCGACAGGTTCAGCGCCTGCTCTTCGGTGTTGATGGCGTTGAGGCGGAAGGTGATCTCCTCGCGCGGTTCGGACGAGCCGATGCCTTGCAGCAACGCCATGCGTTGGCCTTCAAGGTCGCCCAGGCGGGCCTGGTAGTGCAGTTTCTTCTGCTCGTAGAAGGCTTCGGGCAGCTCGTTGGACTGCAGGTCCTGGCGGTTCTTCAGGAAGTTGTCCAGCAACCTGCCCAGGAACAGCGTGCCCAGCTTGGAGTCCTCTGCGCTGTAGATCAGCGAGATGACGTTGGAGCCTGGCAGGGTTTCAACGTGCAGGTCCTTGATCGCCTGGTCGGTAAGGCCGTCGAGCTCGGTGTCGCGGGATTCGGCTACTTCAGTGCCGAACAGGCGCTTGACCGGGTCGACCACCGATTCGTTGAGCGGCGTGAACACGGTGCGTTGCAGCAGGCCAGGCTCTTCCTGGAAGTGGCCTTCCTTGCGCAGCTGGCTGAAGGTTTCGCGGATCAGTGCCGGCGAGCGCAGGATATTGCTCTCGGTTTCCATGTCCGCCAGTGATGGCGGGATGAACTGGTCGGCTTCCTGGGTCAGCGCCGAGCTGGCGTCGCTCTGCGAGAGTTTCTTCGACTGAACAATCACTTCAGCGGTGATGTCGAAACTTTGCTTGAGCGCCAACGGCAGCAGCAGGGCGATCACCGCAAAGAACAAGAACACACGTTTGACCAACTGCTTGTTGGCGAAGAAGATCCGGAAGAACTCATGCACATAGTTCTCTTTTGGCTGCGTAGTCATGGACCTTGTCCCTTAGTTGTCTTCGTCTTTGTTGTCGACGCGGTAGCTGAAGCTGAAGCCGAAGCCCTGGAACAGCACGACGTCTGCCAGTTGCCGCGACAGCTCGCCAGCGCTTGCCAAGGTAGTCTTGGGCACGTACAGCATGTCTTCAGGCTGCAGGTAGGCGATCTTCTTGTTGTCGCCGGCCAGCGCCTTGTCGACGTCGTAGTTCACGGCCTGCACGGTGTTGCCGTTGCGGCGCATGATCACCACCGAGCCGAGCTTGGCCTTGAGGGTCGGGCCACGGGCCAGGGTCAGCGCTTCGAGCACCGAGACCGGGCGACGGATCTGGAACGCACCGGGCGATCCGACCTCACCGAGCACATAGATCTCGTTGGCCGCGGTGGACTTGAGCAGCACGTCCACGGTCATCCGGCCTGGCAGGTCGGCGTAGCGCTGGTTGAGATGGTCACGCAGCTGGTTGACGGTCATGCCCTGCAGCGCGACCGAGCCGATCTCCGGGAAGGTCGCGCGCCCGTCGGTGCCCACGGTGATGTCGCGGCTCATGCCGGTGCCGGGGTGGGTCAGGGCGTTGCGCAGGTTCATGTCGCTGCTCATGGGGCTGAGCACCCGCAAGGTCACCTGGTCACGGTTGTTCTGGAAGATTCGCTTGTTGCGGTACTCCTCGCGAATCGCCGTTTCAGCTTCGGAAGGTGTCTTGCCCTCGACCCGAACGCTGGAGTTGGTGCTCGGCAGGGTGATGGTGCCGTCAGGCTGCACGATCTGGCTGCCGTTCAGGCCGCTGGCGGCCATGAAGTTCAGGTCGATGTTGTCACCGGACTGGATGCGGTACACACCGCCGCTCGCCGTGGTGTTGGGGAAGTGGAAGATCACTTCGAGCACGTCCTGCGGGCGCAGTACCTGCTCGCGCTGGGTCACTTCGGTAGCTTGGGCATCGGCGGCCGGCGCGGTCAGAATCTGCACCGGCATTTCGCGTGTCTCTTGGCTGGCGCATCCGGCCAGGCCCAGCAGGCACAGGGCAATCGTTGGATATTTCATGGTGAGCATCCTGTGCTGGCCTCAGAGGTTGTTGTACAGCCACTTGGGCATGTAGTACTTGCGCCGGTTGAATACGCTGCCGATCAGCTGAGCGCCGGCCTGGCTCAGGCGCTGGGCGGTGGCCTGGGCCACTTCCCAACGGGTTTCCTCGGCGCAGATCACCAGGATCACGCCGTCGACCAAGGTGCCGATGACCAGGCTGTCGGCGCTGGCATACACCGCCTCGCCGTCGATCACTACAAAGCGGTAATGGCTGCTCAGCTGTGCCAGCAGTACCCGCAGCAAGTCAGGGCTGAGGCGGTCGCGACCGCGCTTGAAGGTGCCCGCGGGCAGCACATCGAAGGGCTGGTCGGACAGGCGCACGATGCAGTCCAGCGCCAGCGGCGGAGTGTCCTGGTTGAACAGCAGGTCCGTGAAACCTCGCAGCTTGTGCAGGCCCAGCTGTTGGCTGAGGCTTGCGCCGGTGCCACCGCCGTTGCTGTCGATCAGCAGCACGGGGCCTGCGCTCATCAGTGCCAGCTGGCTGGCGAAGGCCAGTGCGCTGGTGCTGGTGCCGCTGCCGGTGTTGGCCGCGGTCAGCAACAGGGTGCGCTGCTCCAGGTCGAGCACCGTGGCGGTGAGGTTGGTTTCGCTCGGGTTGGCGATGCTCAGACTTCTCGAAGTAGAACCGTCCATTCAACTTGCTCCGTGGCCGCTGAAGACTTTAAAGGGCGTCTTGAAGAGGATTTTCAGGTCCAGCATCAAGCTCTGTTCATTGATGTAGCTAAGGTCCAGCTCAACGCGCTGGTCGAAGTCGATATCACTGCGACCAGAGATCTGCCAAAGCCCTGTCATGCCCGGATAGATGCTCAGGCGTGCCAGGTGGTTGTCCTTGTAGCGATAGGCGTTGAAGGACGTAGGCCTTGGGCCGACCAGGCGCATGTCGCCGGTGACCACGTTGATCAGATTGGGCAGCTCGTCGAGGCTGGTGCGACGCAGCAGGCTGCCGATGCGGGTAACCCTTGGATCCTTGTCGATCTTGAAGTCGATGGCGTCGGCTCCGTGCTTGTTCAGGTGACGCACCGAGTCCTTCAGGTCCTCGGCGTTGGCAACCATGGTGCGGAACTTGTACATACCGAACGTGCGCCCGCGGTAGCCGGTGCGTTTCTGGATGAAGAACACAGGACCCGGGCTGCTGCGCTTGACCAGTACCGCCAGCATCAGCAGCAGCGGCGAAATCACCGCCAGAAGCGCCAGTGCGCCCAGGCAGGACAGCGCCCGGTTGGTGCGTGACAGGGTCCACGGCCGCCCACCGACGCGGCCTGTCAGCCAGCCGCGTCCTTGCATGTGGATGGCGGCATCCATGCGCTGGCGATGCGCCGGATCCATACGTTTGTCCCGATGCAGGCCTTGCATCTCCGCACTTCGTGGTTGTCCTGTCATAACGCCCTCCGTTCATGCCTGCGCTCGCCTGGCTTGATGGCCTTCGCGGAGCGCGAGTAGTAACGATGGAACCAGGCGACAAAACGCCCGAGTCCTTCGTCCAGGGAAACTTGCGGGGTAAAACCGGTGACGCGCTCCAGGGCGCTGGCATCGGCGCAGGTGGTCAGCACATCGCCCGGCTGCAATGGCAGCAGCTCGATGTCGGCTTTGCGCTGCAGGTGTTTTTCCAGCAAGGCGACGTAGTCGGTCAGCTCCGCAGGGCGCTGGCCGCCAATGTTGTAGATGCGCCAGGGCGCGTGGCTGCTGGATGGGTCCGGTTGTGCGCGATCCCAGTCCGGATTCACCAGGGGCGGCAGGGGGATCAGCCGCACCAGGCTTTCGACGATGTCGTCGATATAGGTGAAGTCGCGCTGGTGATGTCCATGGTTGAACAGCTGGATCGGCCGCCCCTGGGTGATCGCCTGGGCGAACTGGATCGGCGACATGTCCGGCCGGCCCCAGGGACCGTAGACGGTGAAGAAGCGCAGGCCGCTGCAGGGGATCCCATACAGGTGGCTGTAGCTGTGGGCCATCGCCTCGTTGGCTTTCTTGGTGGCGGCGTACAACGACAACGGATGGTCGACGGCGTCCTGTACCCGGTAAGGGATGCGCTGGTTGGCGCCGTACACCGAGCTTGACGAGGCGTACAGCAGATGGCGCACCGGATAACGGCGGCAGCCTTCGAGAATGTTCAGGAATCCGCACAGATTGCTGTCGACGTA
The DNA here is from genome assembly GCF_056312565.1 of Pseudomonas sp. JE3303. Lineage (NCBI taxonomy): Bacteria > Pseudomonadati > Pseudomonadota > Gammaproteobacteria > Pseudomonadales > Pseudomonadaceae > Pseudomonas > Pseudomonas sp. JE3303. The sequence goes on along the minus strand of NZ_JBWGIF010000007.1, from coordinate 19,859 downwards.
CGCCTGGGGGTTGTCCAGCGAGTAGCGCACACCCGCCTGGGCGGCCAGATGCACCACTACATCCGGACGCTCCTGGGCGAACAGGCGGGCCACGCCGTCGCGGTCGCCGAGGTCCATCAGGTGCAGGGCGAAGGGCCCGGTCTGATCCTCGATCCACCGCACCCGTGCACGCTTGAGCGCCGGGTCGTAGTAGTCGTTGAAGTTGTCAAGGCCCAGCACCTGGTGGCCGTCGCGGATCAGGCGCAGGCTGACATGGGCTCCGATGAATCCGGCGGCGCCGGTCACCAGCACTTTCATGGTGCCGGGACCTGTGGCGGCACTTGGCGCAGCCCGATGCCCGTGTAGCTCAGCCCGTGCGAGGCAACCACCTCGGGGGCGTACAGGTTGCGGCCATCGATGATCAGGCGGGCGCGCAGCTTGTGGGCCAGCACGGTGAAGTCCACCACGCGGAAATTCTTCCATTCGGTGCAGATCACCAGGGCGTCCGCGTCCTGCAGCGTGTCGTCACGGGTGGCGCACAGGTGCAGGTCGTCACGATAGCCGTACAGGCGCCGGCATTCGTCCATGGCTTCGGGGTCATAGGCCCGCACTGTGGCGCCTTCGGCCCACAGCGCTTCCATCAGGTAGCGGCTGGGCGCTTCGCGCATGTCGTCGGTATTGGGCTTGAACGCCAGGCCCCAGATGGCGATCGACTTGCCGCGCAGCTGCCCTTGCAGGCGCTGCTTGAGCTTGCCGAAGAGAATCTGCCGTTGACGGTCATTGATTTCGCTGACGCTTTGCAGCAGGCGCAGCGGCATGCCGCTATGCTCGGCAGTGTGCAGCAGGGCGCGGATGTCCTTGGGGAAGCACGAGCCGCCGAAACCGCAGCCTGGGTAGATGAAGTGGTAGCCAATGCGCGGGTCGGAGCCGATGCCGCGGCGCACCGCCTCGATATCGGCACCCAGGTGCTCGCTGAGGTTGGCCAGCTCGTTCATGAAGCTGATCCGCGTGGCGAGCATGGCGTTGGCGGCGTACTTGGTCAGCTCGGCGCTGCGGTTGTCCATGAACATGAGCTTTTCACGGTTGCGGCAGAAGGGCGCGTAGAGTTCGGCCAGTTGCTCGTGGGCAATCTCGTCACGGGTGCCGATGATGATCCGGTCCGGGCGCATGCAATCGGCCAGGGCACTGCCTTCCTTGAGAAACTCGGGGTTGGAGACAACGCGTACTTCCAGGTTGTCCTTGGCCAGGTGCAGCAGCTCTTCACGGGCCAGGGCAATCACCTTGTCGGCGGTGCCCACCGGCACGGTCGACTTGATGATCAGGGTGCGGTCTTCTTCCATCAGCCCGGCGATCTGCCGGGTGACGTCGAGCACATGGGTCAGGTCGGCCGATCCGTCTTCGTCTGGAGGCGTGCCCACCGCGATGAAGATCAGCTCCGCATGCGCGACGGCGTCGCTGGCCTGGGTGCTGAACAGCAGGCGGCCTTCCTTGATGTTTTCCTCGAGCATGACCGACAGGCCTGGCTCGCTGATCGGTGGGACGCCTTGACGCAACTGATTGATCTTGTGCGTGTCGACGTCGACGCACAGTACGCGGTGGCCAACATCTGCCAGGGCAGCTGCTTGTACAAGCCCGACATAGCCGGTGCCAAATACGCTCACATCCATGCCGGCGTGCCTCGTATGAAGTAGTAAGGGGAATGAAACAGCGATGTGACTTGGGTATAGCTCAGCCTTGCCGTTTTGCGTCAAAGCAATGGCATGTTTCGCTTCAGTTACAGCCACTGGCAATTCCGGCCTTTTGCCATCAACTCTTTTTGAATCCGAAACTTAGCATTCAAAGTTGCTGGCACATGGCCGAATTATTACCCGATGAATGGTCAAACTCCCCGTAAAACGGGGGCTTAACGTGATAGGTAGTTGCCTTACGGACTGTATTTAAGCGCCAAAATACGGCTATATCGCTTCGCCAATAAGTTGACATTAACGGCCTTGTGCTTTGTTACATCCCTGCTACGGTTCAGGAGAAATACGGTTACAGCGGCGGACAGGAAACATGCGCGGATATATCAAGATGGGTGTGCTGGTGCTTTATCTGGCCAGCTTCCAGGACTATTACCTCGAGCGCTTGCAAGCGCTTGGCGTCAGTCTCTCGTTGGGGTTGTACCTGGGGGTTTTCGCAATCCTCGCCGCCGGCCTGCTGGCCAGTGCGTGGATCCGCGTGGGGGTGGTGCGCTGGACCGTGGCGCTGGCATTTTCGATCAGCGCGCTGTTTTTCGATGGCTACATGCGCATCACCGACTCCTACCTGACCTACAGCGCGTTTGTTTCCATGGTGTATGCCGGTGGCTTCATCCAGGAGGCGCTGGAGCAGTACCACTACGCAATCACCCTGGCGCTGGCCAAATCGTTGCTCCTGCTGGTGGGTATCGGCCTGCGCCCCGGCGCTCCGTCACCCTTGCCGCGCGCTGCGCTGGCATGGAGCACGCCGCTCCTGGCGCTCGCGCTGCTGATCGGCATTCTCTTCGTGCGGGCAGGCGAGGGCGCACGCGGCCTGCCGGTGATGTACACGCCGCTGGCCTACCTGAGCCTGTTCGGCTACGAGTCGCTGCACGACAGCGTCGGCCCTCGCCAGCCGGTGACGCTGGCGCACACAGGTCCTGCGATGGCCAAGGACATCGTGCTGATCATCGATGAAAGCATCGGCGGCAACTACCTGGACGTTAACACCCCGGCGGGCGTGGTCACCCACCTGAACCAACCGCCTCCCGGGGTGAGCGTGTTCAACTACGGCTATGCGGCCTCGGTCGCCAATTGCAGCGCCGACACCAACGTGACGCTGCGCTACGGCGGCACCCGCGGCGACTACCTGCGCATCAACTCGACCCAGCCATCGATCTGGCAATACGCCAAGGCCGCGGGGCGCAGCACTATCTACATCGACGGCCAGCGCACCGGCGGCAACCTGCAGAATCTGATGACCGAGACCGAAAAACGCGACATCGACCAGTTCATCCAGTTCGACGATACCCCGGTGCTCCAGCGCGACATGGCTGCGCTGGCCAAGCTGGTCGAACTGCTCGGCGACGGCACCCCGCAACTGATCGTGATCAACAAGGTTGGCGCGCACTTCCCCGTGCACGACAAGTACCCCGACGAGTTCGCGCAGTATCAGCCGGCCTTGCCCCGCGGACGCTTCATTGACGTCGCCGACACCGGCACCCGCGAAGGCTTTGACGGGCGCCCCCAGGACTGGGTGCTGTATCGCAACGCCTACATGAACACCGTCTCATGGAGCGTCGGCGAATTTTTCCGCCGCCTGTTCACCCAGGCCGACCTGAGCAAGGCCGTGGTGATCTACACCTCCGATCACGGCCAGGACCTGCACGAGCGTGGCAACCCCGGTCTCAACACCCACTGCGACAGTGATCCAGAGGCCGAGGAAGGGTTGGTGCCTCTGGTAGTGATTCAGGGCAAAGGGCTGCAGACCCTTGACTGGCAGGCGCAGCTCGCGGCCAACCGCAATGCCTCCAGTCACTACAACATCTTCCCCACGCTGCTCAGCCTGCTGGGCTATGACCGCGCGGGGATCACGCCGCTGTATGGCCAGGCGCTGGATGTGCCCACGCAAGACCCGTTCACCTTCAATGTGCGGTTCAATGCACGGCTTGGTGCCAAGCCGGATTTCCGGCGGATCGACCTGCATGAGGTGATCACGCCGGATGAGATCGTGGTGGTGCCGGTTGAGGGGGCGGGTGGGAACCAGCATGCCGTGAAGTGAGGCGGGGGGGAGGCATGATTTGCGCGGTCCATTTTCCTGCCGCGCAAATCATGGGTTCGTGGTGCAGGACATTTGGCAGCAACAGCGCATGATTTACCAGGTGCGAAAGCCGCCAGTGCAGCTGACCGCTTCCGAACCATGTCTGCCGGAGCGGCTTCCGACATGGGTGCAATTCTCTGCTGCGTTGTGCAGCGGCTTGAATCTGCCCACCAACCTCGTTAACCTTTCCGGGTCGCTGTCAATCCAGCGACCGGGCGTCGCGGCCCGCAATGCAAAAGGCGCAAAGCGCCACCCACCACAATCGCAGGCGCTTTTTTCGTGCCCGCTTTCTGTGTAATGGCGGCTGTGCGTGGGAGACCTTCGGGTCTGCCGGGTTTCCTTTTGCCTCGGTCCGCGAACCCGCGTACAGCTGCCACCTATTCGTTTCGCGGCGATGGTTGGCAGCCCACTGCAAAAGGAGCTGACGCATGACCAAAGGACTACCCGACCCGCCCGATGAGCATTCGCTCAAACGCCTCACCTTCGGCACTTGCAATGGCCATCACGAGCCGATCTTCACTGTGCGCCCAGGCGTTCTGGCTGAGGAAGCGCTGATCCACACCCTTCATCTCCTGCAAGGCGCTTATCAGTCCGTCACGCTCGCTCGCGAGGACGCGCGCGGTGATGCGCGGCGGCTGCTATGGGGTTCGCAGACTTCGCTGGAGATGGCAGAGGCCTTGGTGCACAAGGTCCTGGATGGATTGGTACTGTTGCCGACCAACCCGCCTGTAGGTCCGAGACCGGAGCCACAGGTGCGACCAGTGAATCGAGACACCCTCGGTTAAGCGTGTGCGAGGCCGCACATGCGGCCTCTTGCACCAACCCTTGAGAACTGCGGATAACCTGCTGATTCACCGGGCAGTTGTGGGAGCGGTTTCAACCGCGAACACCGGCGAAGCCGGTGCCAGGCATTGCTTACCCCTGCCGAAGCGGACAATCCTTCAACGACAGGCACCCGCAGTCGATGCAACCGCCCAGCTTGTCTCTCAGCACCAACAGCGATTCGATACGGCTCTCCAAGTGACTGCGCCATTGGCTGGACAGCCGCGCCCACTCCCTGGCATTTGACGCACGCTCAGACGGCAGCTGTCCCAGCTTTTCGCCTATCTCCTTCGAAGGAATGCCAACCATTTGCGCAATTCTGATCACCGCCACTCGCCGCAGCACGTCACTGCGATAGCGCCGCTGGTTACCCGCATTGCGCTGGGCCGTGATCAAACCCTCGCGCTCGTAGAAATGCAACGTGGAGATCGCCACTCCCGCCGCTTCGGCGACCTCGGAGGGACTCAACAGCCGTTTGCGTTCCTGCATGCGGGCTTCCTTGACCTCAAGCTAACTTGAGGTCGCAGACTACCAGCTCTCTCATCTGGAGTTGTCCTATGTCCGTAGATTCCCGTCCTGCGTTCGAGCTGTTCAATCCGTCTGGGCTGTATGATCCGAGCAGCAACGGGTATTCCCACGTCGCTGCGTTGGCGTCTGGGGCCAGGCTGCTGTTCGTCGCCGGGCAAGGTGGCGAGGATATCGACGGACGACTGCCAGCGGCGTTCCCTGAGCAGGCCAGGCAGGCGCTGACCAACGTGAACACTGCACTGAACTCGCAGGGTTCAAGCTTGCAGCAGGTGTTCAAGCTGACCTTGTTGATCGTCGATCACGACGAGCATCGCTTGCGCGACTGGGTAACGGAAGCGAATCGGATCTGGAAGGACGGCCATCATCCCGTCTGCACTTTGGTTCCGGTGCCACGGTTGGCGCTGGATGGAATGCTGGTGGAGATCGAGGCGGTGGCTGCTTGCACATAATTGGCGACCTTGCGGCTGTGGTTCAATCGCCAGCTGGCAGCCCCGAACGCCAGCGGCCCGCAGTTCGCAGCATTGGTGGAATGGCTGTTGTGGCCGGGTGTGAACCTAATGGTGTGTACGACCCTGACTTCATTGTCGGTGCGCCTGTTCCAGGTGCCCCGGCGATCGGCCGCCGAACAGCGGACGCCACGCGCCAGAATGAGTTTAACCCCATGGCCTGCGTCGGGGCTGCTGCTGCTGTCCATGGCGCTGGTCGTGATCCTGCAGGCGCTGCTGTTCGGGATTGAATTGTGGATGGCGCTGCTGAACATTCCGCTGGCGGTGTGCCTTGCCGTGGTGACCGCGCGCGTGGCCGGCGCGACCGGCATCGCGTCGATTGGCGTTATCCGCGAGCTGTCGCAGCTCAGCTTCGGTCTGATTGCCCCAGGGCAGCTGGCGATCAACCTGATGAGCGCCAACACGGCGGGTGGCGCGGCCGGGCAATCCACCGACCTGATGAACGACTTCAAAGTGGGCCTGGCGATTGGCGCAACGCCGCACAAACGGTTGGTTGCGCAATGCATCGGTATCTTGATTAATAGCGTGGTCGGGGTGTTAGTGTATCGGATGCTGATTTCCGATCCACCGGCCTTGTTGCTCACCGACCAGTTGCCGGCCCCGGCCGTGGCAATCTGGAAGGCGGTGGCCCAGACGCTTACGCAGGGTTTGGGGGCGCTGCCCTTGGAGTTACGTTGGGCGATTGTGATCGGGAGTGCTGTTGGCATACTGCTGGGGGCACTGGACAGCCTGTTGCCGCAGCAGGCGGCCCGCTGGCTGCCGAGCACGGCGGCGTTGGGAGTAGCGTTCATCCTGCCGGCGTCGATCGGCCTGATGATGGGGCTTGGTGCGATTGTTACTTGGCTGGTCTGCTGCCGGTGGCCGAGCGTTACCGAGCGGTTTGCGATTACGGCGGCGGCGGGGCTGATTGCCGGTGAGAGCCTCATGGGGGGGCATCGTTTTGGGGGATATTTCGGGTGGGGCAAGCGTTGGCGGCTCCTCCAATCTGGAGCATTTTCTCCAGGCCGATCTCGTCACCAAGCCAGGCCTTGGAAACTGCGCCATTTGCCGCCTATACAGACGACCTTCGTCTTCAGCGATTCAGACGATTGGGTCTCCGGGGCCAAAGAAATGGTCTTGGCGATTGAAACCAGCGCAAAACGGCGAGAAGCTGTCACTGACCGATGGATACGTTCTGAATATTTTCCGCTGAAGCTCTTACGCTCCACCACTATTCACCCCTGATTTCGTACGAAAGCACAGGGACTACCATAAAGAAAGAATGAGCAGAGCAAGAAAATTATTGCTGCATGGTGATATCTAAGCCACCGCACGGCATATAATCAAGTACCCGACGAATGGCAGCTAATTTTAGCGGGTGTAGTTTTACAACCCCAGCCACCTGTGCTTCTCTACTACTTATGACCTCGTCCGTTAACTTATCCAGCCAAGGGAAAGGACAACGTCTTCCCCCGCACTGGACAAACATACTAAGCCTACCGAGCGAAACGCCGGCTCATTGAATTATCTTTTCAGCGCCCCAACTCCAGACAGAGAGGTATAATATGGGCATCTGTTCTGATCAGTCAGTAAGCTACCTCAAGTCCCTCAACCTGAACGTCGTTCTTCATCCTAGCGCCGACTTAAAGCCGCTGGACTTGCTCGGCGAATATAAAGGAGCCCGCGGGATCATTGGCATTTTAAATCAACTGACCGAAGCGAACAATAATGCGCTCCCGGAAATCACACGGTCTGCGGCTGCAAACATTAATGGCAAAAAGAGCAGTAAAATCCCTATTGAGCTTGGAATAGACATCCTAGGCAACATCCTTGGTTCAATGGGAGCGGGATATCTTGATCTATCTGCTGGATATAAAAAAGCGAAAAAACTTGAGTTCGTCTATTTTGACGTTACTCGCCACCGAGCTAACACCATCTCCATCGGAGACTATCTAGCTGCGGCAAAAATACGTTGGAGCCATCCGATACTTAAGAAGTACCTCTTCGGTTCAGGCGATCTCTATGTCATTACGGAAGTCGTAACCGCACGCAAAATCGGTGTCACTGCTTATCTAGAGGACAACAGCAACATCACCCTCAACATTCCCCTCATCCAGCAGCTTGCAGGTGGCACAATCCATGTCGGCATAGATGCCAGCGCCACCTCAACGGTGCTTTACGAAGGCCCTTCAGATTTAGCGTTCGGCTTTGCCGCCATCGAGCTGTCGGCTGGCGACCGTCGTGACGATGCCGAGATCGACCTCGTATTCCGCCCAGTTAAAGCTGGAGATGCCAGCTTTAATATTAGCGGTCAGTCACCTTATCCTGAAAACATTAACTATGTGTTCGCCAATTTCGAGGGCGCCCTACCGAAGATAGTACGCACCGACCCCTTAGAGCTGGGAGAACGCTAACACACAACGTTCGCCCACATACAATTGGTTGAAAGGAGAAACTTATGGTTCAGCTAGTTTTCGTCCACGGTGTTGCGACCCGCTCCAGCCCCGAACAAAAACAAGCCATAGAGAATCGTGATGTACTCTTTAAGCAGTCATTGTTCAGGGGGCACTCGCTCACCGTGCGATCTCCAGCTTGGGGAAATCTTGTTCCAAAAATCGATCCTTATTTATTCAACACTGATGAAGGAGAAGTTAGCTTCTCTATCGCAGGAGGCGCTACTACCGGGATGGGTGGAGGACTCGCTGGAGCAGGTACGACGATTGGACCCACTTTAGCTGACATTGCGCGTAAAAGTCCTTCCGCGGCGATCGATGCAGCATTCATTGAATTGGTAGATAACGCAGATCGAGAAAATCGCCTGTTGTCGGCGGAGGAACTATTGGCATTCCAGTCAATGGTTGATGCACTCGAGAGCACAGATGCCCCCAGCATTGCACAGAGCGCAACCTCAGATCAAGACTTAGCAGTAGCGCTTAGCGCCCGCAGTGATCACAGTTTTGGCATTCGCAGCACGCTTGCCAACGCTGTCTCCGCTGTGACGGATCGGTTACGCAACACTGTGTCAACGGTAGCATTCGGTGCGATTCGCGGCGGCATAAATCCGGCGGTAGTTCTATTTCTCGGCGATATTTTTGCGTATCTGAAGGAGGGAGAACTTCGTGAAAAAATTAAGGAAGTAATCCGAGCAGACTTAGTCGAAGCGCACAAAGCCGCTAAAGCCGATTCTTCCTCCCTGATCGTCATTGGCCACAGCATGGGTGGGGTTATCCTCGTCGATATGCTGGGAGATCTTGAGGCTGCACAACTCCCAGAAGATCTACGGATCGCAGCCCTCATAACAGTCGGCTCTCAACCAGGGCTATTCAAGTCGTTAGGAGTCGTGGCCGGCAAAGTTGCCATTGATGGAAAGGCGCCCAAGCCCTCCTGTGTAGATCATTGGCTAAACGTCTTTGATCCCATTGATCCCCTTGCCTTTCGGGCATCCCCTCTGTTCACCGGCGTTAAAGATCTTACATTCGACTCAGTCACGGGCCTTGCATCGGCACACACAACCTACTTTAAGCGACCGCAGTTCTTCGCCAAAGCACGGCAGCGACTCCTGGCTCTGGGGGTCATATCACCATGACCACAATCTTCGAAAGAGACTTGGGCAATGAGCCTGTAACACATGCCTTCGTAATCGGTGTTGGTGAGTATCCTCACCGCTCTCCCGACTGGGGCGGCCTGCCACTGCTGAGAAATGTTCGTGACATACCTAGCGCAGCGGACAGCGCTAAATTCATGAGTGATTGGCTCTTAAAAAGCCTGGATGGACTTGCAACGAAGCTAGGAAGCTTGGAAGTACTAATTTCTGATCCCGCCAGTGCAGATCAGAGATATGCGTGGAGCCCAAAAATACCAGTGGATCGCGCCAGCGAAGCGAACGTGAAGATCGCTGGCAAGCTGTGGCTGAATCGGCTTAGAGCCAGACCCGGCGACGTTGCGCTGTTCTATTGCTGCGGTCATGGCGCAGCACACTCTGCACAGCCCGTTCTCTTCTTGGAAGACCTGAACAGCACAGGTGAGAATCCGTGGAGTTTTTTGAACATAGGAAACCTAGCCCAGTCGCTTCGTCGCGAGGCCTCTATACGCTGCGCCTTCATGTTTTCGGACGCTTGCGGTGAGTTCATTCAAAGCTTCGAGCTTAGCAACGCACTTGAAACTCGCTTTTTCAACGACCCTCTCCTCTTCGGTGAACCACGCGATAAGGTTCTCCTGCTTTGTGCGGCTCCGGACCAGCTACTCGCTTACGAGGGTGCAATAAGCCCCGACGATCCTGTAAAGCTCGGCCGTTTCACTCAAACCATCGTTATGGGCCTTAATGGCTCATCAGCCAGATGGAAAGACAACAACTGGATTGTCCATCCCAGTGAACTGATCTACGACTTGAAGCCCTTACGCAGGGTTTTTTTTCCGCATTGGTCAGACATGCCCTTCGAGCCATCCCCTGTCCTGACGCAGAATGAGATTTATCCCATTACCAATCTGACCAACCCTGAATTTCCACTGCTTGTGTCCACAGACCCGGCGGATGCCATGACCCGCTTTAACCTATATGTAAGCGATCGAGATGATCCAAATCCTCCCTGGATCGCGAGCAAAACAGATCTAATCGATGCGGTCTGGCGCACCACCATCAAGGGAAGCTTTTCACCGCATTATGCTCTGGCCGTCACGGATGCAACCTCAACCTTCTACTCAAGCCGCTTCTTTCCTATACAGCCAATTTTCAATCACCGAGTAATAGTGCGATGAATACAACACTTAAATTCGTCGCTCCTCCAGACTTCTCAGTGGGCCGAATCAGGATCAGCAATGCGAATGGTTTAGTCCGCTCATGGGTAACCACGCACGACAACATCACTTTGCCGATCCAAACATTCGAGCCTGGGTATTTCATCGCAGAGATAGCGCCCGCAGGTGTCTCACCACAGTCAGTGATCTTCGAGGTGATATCCGGGCAGGAGAATTTAGTGAGGCTGCCTTCATTCTCAGCCTTACGGGCTTCAGGTCTGGCCCCAAACTTCATTAACGTTGAAAACGAACAAGCAGCGCTTACAGCACTTTTCAACGCGAAGGGGGAGCCAACAGTCTGTTTGAACGCCACTCCCGTACCGCGGGATATGCAGGTTCGCCAATTCTCGGTAGGCTTGTCACAGGAATCTGAGGGCCACCGAGAGTCCTTTGGACCATTCAACGGAAGTTTTCAGTTGCAAATGGTCGGGGAGCTTGCGCTCATCACTGTGCGAGGCGCTTATCATTGGACACCCTGGTCAGGACAAAGAGTACGACTCTCGAGCGCCCTTCAGGACGTTAAAGTTCAACGCCAGCTTCTTCCTATGTACCAGGGTGGTACGACCATCAGCATCAATCCATCCGTCTTGGCTTCAGCCGACGTCGAATATCTGATCACGCCTGAAGATCCCCGAACCCGAGCATTGCTTCGAACCTTACAAGGAGGAACGTCGGACGAAGCAAAAGAACTTAGCCAGACACTGTTAACCGAAAATCAGATGCATACTCTCCTGACAAAGGAAAAGGGTGATCCCTGGGGAGCAATCTTGGCTGGATTATTGTTCATCCGGTTTCCCGACATTTTTGGAAAAATTTGCAGTGAGTGGGCAGAAAATCTTGCACTAAAAGCCAATTGGGCTTACGACGCTCACGTAATTAGAGCACACCAGCTAATCATGTCAGCCGACGGCTCTAAGGAATCGCAAACCTCAGCGGCCGTATTGGCACTTAGGGCCCTGACCCAAGCGTCATCGCTAGGCTCTCCTTATTACAGCTACGCCAATCAGCTCTTTGGTGAACTGGCTGAAGGCATAGAGTTTTTCTTCGCCGAGTCACCATTCGACAAGCAGAAAAAAAGGGCGGCGACTCTGATTGCTCGTTGGCGCAGACAGGCCCCGTTACAGAATAGTCACGACGCCACGTTTTCTTGGCTCAGTCGAGACAAAGACTCACTCAAGGAAGGCCACCTCACTCCCTATCGATCTCCTTCGGGACGACTCAGAGGTCGCGACACGACCGTTGTCCTCAACGGAACTATTCAAGGTAACCACATCACTGTCGCCAGGAACGCCTCTACCGCTAGGCATTTCGACAGCGCCCCGCCAGGTTTGGAAATACTAGTGAACAGTATCCCCGGGCAACAGGTTAAATCCATCTCACAGGCAGCATCGAAAAATAAGCGCTACGGATCGCCCAATTGGCTGCGCCGCATAGAGCCGCCCAAGAAGGAAATTCTCTTACGTTTTCAAGTTCAAAGCCCCCGGTTAGAGGAAGTCGTATCCTCGAATTCGGCTGCAACGCAGTCGGAATCATCCCAAAATCAGGAATTGTCGAGAGAGCGTCTCCGAGAGGAAGACGAGCCAGCAATTACCACGACAGAAGATGACCCCAATTTGGGCAAATTTGGCGGGAGCGCCGAGGTCGACGGCTATATACTCGATGCAGCATTTCAGCCGACTTCGACCGCTGACTGGGTTACTGTAGAAATGACGATAACAGCGTCGAACTCGACCAAGGTCGAACTCGACGATGTCGCTTGGTTTTGTCTTCACCCGGACTTCAGTCCCCGCTGGGTAAAAGTTTTGTTCAGTAACAGACGTGCATCTCTCTCTGTCCACGCGTGGGGAGGATTCACCGTCGGCGTTTGGCTGCCAGCCCCCAATTTGAGACTCGAACTCAACCTTGCAACGCTCGATCACGCACCGCACATTATCAAAACACTATGATTTTACAGAACATGTAAGGCGTTTCGCTTAATTTCTGTCTGCGAAGAGGAAGCAGGAGATGGGGCTCAAAGAAGATTTCGCCAATGACACTGGCTGGACGGCGATCGACTCCAGCACGCGCCTAAACAGCAGTCCAGGCAAGAAACTTCTCAAGTTTCTGCATCTCAATGGGGTGGATACGATTATCCGCTACTATTCAAGCACTTCTAGACCGAAGACGCTGACGCTGGAAGAAGCGAAGTATTTATCACAGGAGGGGTTTGCTATTCTGCCGATCTTCCAGGACAGCAGCCGTGATATCTCAAATTTCTCTACCTCCATCGGAAAGAGGAATGCTCAGAGCGCGCTGGCCTTCGCCAAGACTGTAGGGCAGCCCATCGGAAAAGCAAGCACAATCCTATTCGCGGTCGACAAGGATTACACCGCAAAACAGATTGATGGTCCTATTCTGGATTACTTCAGAGCAGTGAAAGAGCAGATCGGTGACGATTTTCGAATTGGCTGTTATGGAAGCGGCGCCACGCTTTCCAAGTTACTATCAGAAAATTTGATCGAAGTGCCATGGCTTTCGATGTCCAGGGCATTTCTCGGAACTGAACAATTCTTCTTTTCGAACAGGTGGGCCATTCGACAAGTTCCCCCGGAGCGTACGGAGGCGACTAGCCAGATCGGATATGACCGCAACGTCATACGCATTGTCCGAAAGCAACTGGGTGCCTTCCAAGTAGGTGTAGACGGCACCGGTATGGTTGTTTGGGATGAAGCGGAGGATGCAACTCTTGCAGCCTTGCCGCTAATCATAACGCCCACTCGCGCCCCTTCATCGGAAGATCTAATCGTAGCAACTGAAGGGCTGCGGCTGCGTGAAGCACCTAATGGCGCCATCATTCGCGATTTGACAATTGGTGAACGCCTTGTCGCTTTGGCAGAAACAGACACCGGAGGGTGGAGAAAAGTACGCGCCGACAGCGATGAGGGTGTTTGCTTCGCTGAGTACTTGCGAAAACCTGAGAGGCCGGAAGTTGAGGCACTGGTCAGGGCTACGATCGACGAATGGTTACGCTTTGGAAAAGGTCACGGTAACGAGAAAAATGATCCGTATTGCGACTATGTTAGAGAAATGTGGGCAGCAATTGGCCAGCCCTATAATGGACGTAGTACCTACCCAGACGGGCGCGATGTGCCTTGGTCAGCTGCGTTCGTCTCCTGGGTTGTACGACGCGCAGGTCCTGCATACGCGAACTTTCGCTTTGCACAAGGGCACGCGGCATTCGTGAACAATGCGATCAATGCTCGCATTACTAAGCGGGAGGATAAACCGTTCTGGGGTTTCCGCATTTCAGAGGCAAAACCGGAGCTGGGAGACATAATTCAACGAAATCGGTCTGGAAATGACTTCAGCTTTTCATATGCTGAAAACCATGAGTCCTATGAAAGCCATTCAGACATCGTAGTCGAGGTGAAACCCGATGTCGTACGTGTCCTTGGCGGTAATGTAGAAAATACAGTGGGGTTTGGGACGACGCTGCAAGAATACCACCTATCCCTTGATGGCTTCCTTCGCCCAGATCAGAACATCATCGCTCTTCTCAAGAATCGAGCAGGTGTTGCAGAAGCATAGTCAGCGGGCATTACCAACCCTCTATTTACAAAATTTAGGTAGCGCATGAACCCATATTGCCTTGCGATCGGAAAAATCTGCAGCACCAATGTCACGAGCCTTGCTATCCAACACAAACAAGCAATCTCCGGCTGTGCCTACATAGGTTGCCAGCCCTTTCTCTGTTCCATATGTAGTTCGACCTACAACTGGATCTCCGCTCGCAAGGATGACATTTCCAACTTTAATCAAGTCGGTAGCATGATCGAAATCAAGATCATTCAAGAGATAATTTGGGTCCTTGATATATTTTTTCTTGGAGATAATCCGTTTCCCGACATGGAAGTATCTACTTTCATCCAATGCTCAAGCTCTTACTAACTTCTGCACTAAAGGAGACAAAAGTACAAAAAGCCAGCACAAAATAACAATCAACACAACACCCTTAATTGAGTAAAGTGCGGTATTGAAGCCGCTTAGACGTTCTTTGTGATCGTTCTCCCGTACCTTTGCAAGCACACAGTGAGTCACTTCTCCATTAGAGCAGTGCAGCAATGGGGAGTCCGTCAGATTGTGCGAATCGTAATGTCACCCTCCGTTGGCTCTGTACGAAAAGAGAGGTTGCAGCAAGCCAGTGAGACTATGGCGGCAAGCAGCCAATTACAGCTTTTGCACAAGCGGCCACGTTGGCTTGATGGAATGCTGACTTCGTCACCAGTGGCCCAGACGCTTGCGCAGGGTTTGGCGTTGAGTGCCGGTGAGAGCATCATGGGAGTGGGGACGTCGTTCTGGGGAGATGCTTCAGGTACTGTAGATGTTGGCACAAGCATCTGTCAGACGCTCCCTGCACCTCAATCCGGCAGGGCCGCCAACACCGCACCAACCATCCTGTAGAACGCAGCCGGCGAATCCACATCGCGCGCAGGGGCCTTCACCTTGTCGTCGGCACGCGTGCCGCGCCGGGCCTGATCGGAGGTGGCTGACAGCTTGACGATTACCACTTCGCAGCGGGGTTAATGAAATCTTCTGACCGAAGCGCCCGCTGGCTTCGACCGAGCCATCGCCGTCGTTTTTCTGATACCAGTAATTGCGGTAGCCGTAGCCAGGGCAGCTGGGGCCGAGGTTGCCTTGGGCGAACACCGCCGGGTCTGCAGGCTGGAAGGTGCTATGCACTGCCTGGTTGAAGCTGTCGCCCTTGGCATCGCGGGCCAGATCGCGGCGTACCATTTCGGCGAAACGAGCGGAGTCGCGAAGGTTACAACTGATGCCACCAGAGGCCATCGCAAACCCGATCGGGTCGACCTGCACATACGCGTCGTCCTCGGCGAAGCGTGACCACAACCGCTGCTCGACCAGTTGAGCCCAGTTGAGCCCGGTGATGCGCCGTAATGCCATACGAAGCTTTAAAGCATGGTGCGATACCAATGAAATGTTCTTCGAAATCTCATTCCTTAAGCTGCTGTTTAGCTATCAGGGTGTCCAGTGGCCGCTTTCGGCCGATAGCTGCTCTCAGTGAATGATCACTTGGGGTCGGATTGCGACGGACATACCTCGACCGTCGCTGTACGCTTTCAGACCTCCGTCTGCTCCGCCAACCCCAATGCGTCATCGACTTCAATACATTAGTGCTTCAATGCCGATTGCTGGCGCTGCTGGAAAGTCCAAGGCCCCAGATCAGGACGAATTGTCTATACCAGTTGCGCTGCGTGTGCTGAGGGGACCCGA
This sequence comes from Pseudomonas sp. JE3303, assembly GCF_056312565.1. NCBI lineage: Bacteria > Pseudomonadati > Pseudomonadota > Gammaproteobacteria > Pseudomonadales > Pseudomonadaceae > Pseudomonas > Pseudomonas sp. JE3303. The sequence continues at coordinate 4,161 of NZ_JBWGIF010000007.1, read as the reverse complement.
CCCACTCTACCCCGCAAGGCCGACGTCGCAGGTTGTCTTCTTACTGGACAGGGAGCCCACGTCCCTATAGCGTGAACCGCAATGGCCTTAAGCCATATCGGCCGCCGCTACTTCATAAGGATCTCGAAACGTGCTCATAGAATCGCTACGCCTGATCAACTTCAAAAAGTTCAAGGATCAGACTTTTGACTTCAACGAAGATGTAAATATTTTCGTGGGTGATAATAACGCAGGCAAAAGCACGATTCTGGAGGCTTTGGAGATCGTGCTCAATTTTCAGTATCGCGGTCGGCCATTTAATAGCGAATTCTCCCCGGATCTATTCAACGCAGAGACAGTTGCTGCGTTCCGCGCTTCGCCAAAAGCGCCTGGAGATTTACCGTGCCTCGTGATCGAGGCGTATATGAAGGACGTGCCCGACTACCGGGGTGCGAACAATAGCCTGAAGAAAGATGCTCAGGGGGTGCAGATCAAAGTCAGCTTTGATCCAGATTTTACTGATGCCTATAACGATTACCTAGCCTCTGGTGCCGCGGTGACCAGCATCCCAGTGGAGTTCTACCAAGTCGAATGGATGGATTTTGCTTGGAATGTTATCAAGCCGATGACCAAGCAATTCAGAGCGCTCTACATTGACCCCACTCGTATTCATCCCACCTTCGGCAAAAACCAGTATATCTCGAATGTGCTGAGCACCGCACTCAGAAAGGACGAAGAGTATCGTCTGAGCCTGCACTACCGTGAGACTCTCCAATCATTCAACAATACTGATGAGGTCACGACCGTCAACAAGGATTTGGATTCCGATAACAGGATCACGGAAAAGAGGCTGACCATCGCCGCCAACACCATGCCCGCTGGCGCGCTCCAGAACGGTTTGCAACTTGAAGTAGATTCCGTGCCGTACCACATGATCGGCAAGGGTGAGCAGAGCAAGGTGCAAATCAAGCTGGCCCTGCATAACAAGTCAAAAGATATCGACCTGGTTATGATGGAGGAGCCAGAAAATCACCTGTCGCATGTTGAGCTAAGCAAGTTAGTGCAAGACATTGAGGACCAGCGAGACGGCAAGCAGCTATTCCTCACCACCCACAGTTCTTATGTGCTGAACAAACTGAGCATTGATAAAATTTGCTTGCTGCATGACACATATAAGCGACTACATCTGCTGGACAATGCGGTAGTAAAGACGCTGAAGCGGCTGCCAGGCTACGACACGCTGCGTGTCGCGCTCTCCAAGAAGGTGGTGTTGGTAGAAGGCCCCTCTGATGAGTTAATTCTCAAAAAGATCTACAGAGAGACCCACAAAGAGCGTCTGCCAGAGCAAGACGGGATCGATATCATTGTGGTGCGCGGCGTCGGGTTCAAGACGTTCATTGCGATCGGCAAAGAAATCGGTACCACGATTAATGTCTTACGAGATAACGACGGCAATTACGAAAATAACGTCGTTAAAGCACGCAAAGATTACACAGATTTCCCAAACATAAAGCTGATCTCTTCAACGAAAAATAATGAGTTTTCGCTGGAGCCAGCGATGATTCTGGCCAACGCGGAATCGGAAAAAGAGTTGGAAGCATTTGCAAAAATCACCCTCTCAAGCAAAACCTTCAAGCTGTTCACTGCCATACCTACCTTTGCTGAAAAGCTCGAATTTATCGTGGAGTGGTTCAGAAGCGGTGACGGCGACGGCAAAGGCAAGAAGAAGGTCGACGCCGCGATTCGAATTTTCGAAACTGATGAGCCGTTCAAATATCCAGCCTTCCTCGCTGAGGTGCTGAATTTTGCCTAATAAACTCTGCATGGCGGGCGCCGGTTCAGGCAAAACTCACAAGATTATTACCGAATCAATCGCCGAAATTGAGCGTGGAGGAAAGGTTCTGGTGGTGACCTATACGACCAGTAATCAGCAGGAACTGAGACGTCGATTTCTGGAGATCTTTGGTATGCATAGTGATCGGTTCGTTGTCAAAGGTTTGTTCTCATTTTACCTGGAAGATATGGTGAGGCCGTATCAGCAGGCATTGTTCCCGCGTCGGATCGATGGCATCTGTTTCAACCAGCGCAATCCTCATATGAAGCCAGATTCAACGTCTATGCTCCCGGGGTGCGCGGAGCAGCTGGACGATAAGAGCTACAACCCAAAACATTTCCTGACTTCATGCAAGACCAAGGCTCATACCGGCTTTCTCGCAAAACTGGCGAGCCGGATCATGAAGGCCACGATAAACTCTGCGGCAATACGACTAGGGGAGATTTATACCCAGGTGTTCTTTGATGAGGTTCAAGATCTGGTTGGGTGGGACTACGAGGTGCTCAAGGGGCTGAGCAAAGTGATGCCGACACCCATCACGTGCGTAGGGGATTTCCGGCAGACGGTGTACGAGACGACGTTTGGCCAAAAAGCTCCAAAGACGGCCGCTGAGAAGATCGCAGCCTTCAAGTCCATGGGCTTTGAGGATGAGTCACTGACACATAACCGGCGATGCATTCAACCGATTTGTGACGTCGCCGATGCTGTACATAACGGTACCTATGAAGCGACGGAGTCAGCAGTGAAGGAGGTGCCACCTGAATTTTTCCATCACCTCGGCACATTCATCGTCAAGGAGTCGGACGTCGCCGAATACATTAAGGTTTTTGACCCTATGGTGCTGCGTTGGAGCGTGACGTCAGGAGCGAAGCTTCTTCCCCCCGAGGCGCGCTGCTACAACTTTGGCGGGAGCAAAGGGCTGGGTTTTGATCGGGTGTTGGTGCTACCGACTGAAAACCAGTTGCATTTCGTCTTGGATGCGCGAAAGCCGTTTCCCGCGAAGGACGAAACAGCTCAGAACAAGATGTACGTCGCCATTACGCGCGCGCGATATAGTCTGGGGTTTATCGTGCCTGACAAGAAAGCCGCTGGCTTACGGTTCCCGATCTGGGCAAAAGCTTCTGTTGACGGCAGTTAATGAGTCCACGCGGTGATGACTTCAACTGATAGCGTTTCTGATAAACGCCTCAATTTTGGGGTAAGGCTCGCGTCTTATCTGAGGAATCGGCGCATCACATCGGCACTTTCCACGAGCATTCGCGAACGTTAGACCGTCCGCTTTTGGTCGTATGTAGCCCTTGGCGAAAGTCCGCTATGGGTCCAGGCTGTGTGAAAACGCAGTAAATACATCGAAAACCCATAGTTGAGCTGACTGCCTGTGGAATCAGCAGGCGAGAGCGCGGATACCCTTACCCGCGGAAAAGACGTTTGCAGTGCTATATGGGCCGCGTCAGCTGCCCATATAGCTGTTTGCGGGCCAGCACGCGGCGGGGTTTACGCCCTGATCGCCTCAATTAACCCTGCGATGCCGAAGATGCTCATCATTCGTTTGAGGTTGTCGGCGAGCACGTGAAGGCTCATTTCGGTGCTTACCCTCGGCAGGGTTTTGGTCAGGAAGTGGGTACTTCCCATCCAGAATTTGAGCGTGCAAGGGATGCTCCACCGTCTGCCGGCGAACCTTCATCTTCCCCGGATCATGCTCCAATCGAATCTGCACTCCTTCGACTACGGCTTCATGCTCCCAGCGCTTAATCGCCGCTCTTTACCGGTTGTACACTGCTTCTGCATGGAGCAGCTCTGGCATCCTGAAAACCAATAGCAGTGCAGTAGCATGCCGTCTTCCACCGAGGAATGCCGGCGCGTCAGCAACTGGCCCGCAGGGCATCGATATTCGTCCGATGCAGCCATGTAGATGAAGTCCTGCTTGCCGAATCGGCCTTCCGCTTTGCTGCTCGATGTCAGTGGTTTAGGTACAAAGGTGGTGATGCCAGCTTGCTCGCAAGCAAGGATTTCCGGGCCTTTGTAATAGCCTCGATCAGCAACCACCGTCATCGCCTCAGCACCGATATCTTCACGTGCCTGGTTAGCCATATTGCTCAGTTGCCCGCGATCATTACCAACGTTGATCACCTCATGGGCAATGATCAGATGGTGTTTGTCGTCGACTGCTGTTTGTACGTTGTACCCAACTGTGCCGGAGCCTCGGCCGCTTGTGGCCATCGAACGGGCATCTGGATCGGTAAGCGAGATTTGCTGATCGGGACTGGTTGAAGCTGCGCCTCGATGTCCTTGAGTTTTTGCATCTGCTGTTTCAGCTTTTCGACTTTGTCTTTCAATCGCTCAGTCTT